>NZ_RAWC01000205.1:0-16335 GCF_003611685.1 Corallococcus sp. CA049B
GGACTCGCCCAGCCCCCGCACCATCCTCAACCCCAGCCGCACCGCCCCGTCCTCCAAGGTGCAGTCCCAGTTCGAGCGGCGCACGTCCACCGGCCGCACCTCCACGCCGTGCCGCTGCACGTCCGCCACCAGCGTGTGCGGCGCGTAGAACCCCATGGGCTGTGAATTGAGCAGCGCCGCCGTGAAGGCCGCCGGGTAGTGGCACTTCAGCCAGCTGGACGCATAGGCAATCAACGCGAAGCTCGCGGAGTGGCTCTCCGGGAACCCGTAGTGCGCGAACCCCCGGAAGTGGTCGAACCACTCCTCCGCCTGCTTTCGCGTGTAGCCCTTCGCCTCGCAGCCCTCCACGAAGCGGCCCCGGTACGGGAGGATGCGCGCCTCCGCCTGCTTGTGGCTCAACGCCCGCCGCAGGCCGTCCGCCTCTCCCGCGCTGAAGCCCGCCGCCACCATCGCGAGCCGCATCGCCTGCTCCTGGAAGAGCGGCACGCCCAGCGTCTTCTGGAGGATGCCGCGCACCTCCTCGCTGGGGTACGTCACCGCCTCCTGGCCGTGCCGCCGGCGCAGGTACGGGTGCACCATGTTCCCCACGATGGGCCCCGGCCGGATGAGGGCGATCTGCACCACCAGGTCGTAGAACTCCCGGGGCTGGAGCCGCGGCAGCATGTTCATCTGCGCGCGGCTCTCAATCTGGAACACGCCCACCGTGTCCGCGTTGCACAGCATGTCGTAGACCTTCGGATCCTCCGGCGGCACCGTGGCCAGGGACAGCTCGCGGCCGTAATGCTTTTGAATGAGGGCGAAGCAGCGCGACAGCGCCGTCAACATGCCCAGCGCCAGCAGGTCCACCTTCAGGAGCCCCACCGCGTTGATGTCGTCCTTCTCCCACTGGATGACCGTGCGGCCCGGCATCGCCGCGTTCTCCACCGGCACCAGGTCCACCAGCGGCTCGCGCGTCATCACGAAGCCGCCCACGTGGATGGACAGGTGCCGGGGCACGCCCTCCAGCTCCTTCGCCACCGACAGCGTCCGCAGCACCCGCCCGTCCGTCGGTGACAGTCCCGCTTCCTGGAGCACGTCCTGCGTCACCTGGAAGCCGTGCGACGACGCCACCCGCGACAGCCGGTCCACCTGATCCAACGACAGCCCCAGCGCCTTGCTCGCCTCGCGCAGCGCGAGCCGCCCCCGGTAGCAGATGACTTCGCACACCATGCCGGCGTGGCGACGGCCGTGCTTCTCGTAGACGTACTGGAGCACCTCCTCGCGCCGCTCGTGCTCGAAGTCCACGTCGATGTCCGGCGGCTCCTTGCGCTCCATGCTGAGGAAGCGCTCGAACAAGAGCCCCATCCGCACCGGATCAATGGCGGTGATCCCCAGCGCGTAGCAGACCGCCGAGTTCGCCGCGCTGCCCCGCCCCTGGCACAGGATGCCCCGCCCCCGCGCGAACATCACGATGTCCCACAGCGACAGGAAGTACCCCGCGAAGTCCAGCGCCGCGATGAGCCGCAGCTCGTGGTCGATCTGCTTCGTCACCGCGGGCGGCACGCCTCCCGGATAGCGCGTGCGCAGGCCCGCCTCCGTGAGCACCCGCAGGTGCTCATCCGCCGTGCGGCCTTGCGGCAGGTCCTCCTCCGGGAAGCGGTAGTGCAGCGCGTCCAGGGACGCCTCGCAGCGCGACGCCAGCTCCACCGTGCGCGCCAGCGCGTCCGGCCGGTCCGCGAACAGCCGCGCCATGTCCCCGGGGGACTTCAGCGTCCGCTCCGCGTTCGGGAACAGCCGCGTGCCCGCCTGATCCACCGTCACCCCGTGGCGGATGGACGTGAGCACGTCCTGGAGCACCTGCCGGTCGCGGTGGTGCGTGTGCACGTCGTTGTGGACCACCAGCGGCACGCCCAGCGCTCGGGCCAGCGCTTCCGCTCGCGCCTCCCGGGCCGCGTCCCCCGCGGACAGCGAGCGGCTCAGGCCCACGTGGAAGCCGCCGGGAAACGCCTCCGCCAGCGGGGCCACCGCCTCCAGCGGCGCGGGGCCCGGGAGCAGCGCGAGCAGCCCCGACGCGTGCTCCGCCACCTTGCGCCAGGGCACGCCCGCCTCCCCCTTGGGGTGCGTCATCCGGCCGTGGGACACCAGCCGGCACAGGTTCGAGTACCCGGTCGCGTCCCTCGCGTACACCACCACCGGCGGGCCGTCCTCCAGCGTCAGCTCCGCGCCCAGGAGCAGCTTCACGCCGTGCTCCTTCGCCGCGAGGTGCGCCTTCACCGCGCCGTAGAGCCCGTCCCTGTCCGTCAGCGCCAGCGCGGACAGCCCCAGCCGGGCCGCGGTGGCCACCAGCTCCTCCGGATGGGAGGCGCCGTGCAGGAAGGAGAAGTGGGACCGGCAGACCAGCTCGGCATAGCTCACACCTGATCAAGATACTGAGCGGGCGTTCAGGCGCTAGATTGGATCTCCGTTTCGCGAGCGGGCGACTTCATGGGTTGTGCCAGATGCGCGGAGTGAAGACAGACCCCATCCCTGCCTTGAGCTGCCATCAGAAGGACGCCCCGTCATTGCCTTCAGCACTGGCGCATATTTCCAGCCTTTCCATTCTTGGACTGTTTTTGCGCCCAGCCATGACCAGGACAGCCTTTGGTTTTCGTATGAATTCCTGCTGGACGCCGTTCAACCCATGCAGCCAGGAGTTCCACCATGAAACTCATCAAGACCCTTCTCGTCGGCGCCGTTGGTTCCTTCCTCTTCCCGCTGACCGCAAGCGCCATCCCCCCGGAATGCTTCGAGCAGTGCCAGCCCACCAGCTCCTGCAGCCTGCTCTGCTACGATGGCCGAGTCATCACGTGCGGCGCTTACGGCATCTGCAGCGACCTCATGATCGCCCCGTCCGAGCCGCAGGCGTCCGCGCAGCAGCCCGCGCCCGCCCAGGCTGACGACGCGGAAGCCGTCTGCCGGGCCCCCGCCGACCAGGCCCAGGGCTGATAGCCGTTGCGGCTCCTGCTCCTGGAGCGGTGTCCCCACCGGCTCCAGGAGTGGTGTTTGATTTGTCATTGGGCTCCGGGTGAACAACCCGGTCAGCCGCTCGCCGCCATCGCCTCTTCCTGGAGCGAGGTGCGCTCCACCTCCTCCAGGAAGTCCCCCAGCGCGACGTTGACCGCCTGGGGCTGCTCCAGGATGCACATGTGCCCGCCGCAGCTCAGCCGCTTGAGCCGCGCGCCCCGGATGCGCTGGTGCAGCCGCTCCGCCACCGCCGGCACCGTCACCGCGTCCTCCTCCCCCACCAGCACCAGGGTCGGCGTCTGGATGCGGTGCAGCTCCCCCTCCACGCTGCGGCGGTGGATGACGCCCTGCATGGCGCGCCACACCGCGCGCGGGTTCGCCACCAGCTGCCGGCGCAACAACGCCCGCTCCGCGGCGCGCTCCGGATCCCTCATGAACGTGCGCCCGAAGTAGAGCGACATGATCCGGTCCACCACCGGCCTCAGCCCCAGCCAGTGCGTGAGCGTCGTCAGCACCCGGTAGCGCGCCAGCGTCAGCGGCAGCTCCGCCGCGGCGGACGAGTCCAGGAGAGCCAGCGAGCGCAGGAGCTCCGGGTGCCGGGCGGCCAGCCTCAGCCCCACGAAGCCACCCATGGACTGGCCCACGAAGTGGCACGGCGCCAGCCCCAGCGCCTGGATGACGGCCACCGCGTCCTCGTACACGGTGCGCAGGTCGATGACCGAGTCGCCGGGCGGGGGCTCGCTCATCCCCTGGCCCCGGTGGTCGTACACGATGCAGCGGTAGTGGCCCCTCAGGGCCTCCACCTGCCGGTGGAACAGACGGGAGTCCCAGAGCAGCCCGTGGCTGAAAAGCACCGGCTCCCCGCTTCCCCCCGTGTCCTCGTAGTACAGTCGTGCACCACGGATGGACAGGTATGGCATCTGCTTTTCTCCCGGCTTGGACCCCCTTAGGCCCTTGCCCGGAACCCACCCTCCGTTTTGATTGATTCCGGATGCTCGGCTGCCCGGTTTGACAGGGGGCCAAGGCCGCTGCCAAACAAGGACCCCATGGACACCACCGCCTGGCAGCTCTGGCTGATCGCCGCCATCGTCCTGGGCGTGCTGGAGATCAAGCTCTCCGGCTTCGTGACGCTCTGGCTCGCCGTGGGCGCGCTGATGGCCTCCCTGATGGCCGGGGCGGGCCTGGGCCTCAACAGCCAGCTCTTCGCCTTCACCCTGGTGTCCGCCGTCCTCTTCGGCGCGTCCCGCACCATCTTCAAGAACGTTTTCATGCGGGACGCCGTGCACTTGAAGACGGGCGTGGAGGCGATGCTGGGCCAGGAGGCCGTGGTGATGGAGGCGCTGTCGGACGGGCATGGGGGCACCGTGCGCATCAACGGAGAGTTGTGGATGGCGCGCTCCCTGTCCGGGCCCCTGCCCGAGGGCGAGCGCGTCACCGTGGAGCAGATCGAAGGCCTCAAGTTGTGGGTGCGACGCCCGTCGGCGTCCCACGAAGTCGCGCTGCAACCAGCGCGGCAGAAGAAGGAGAACGCAGGATGGGACTGACCATTGTTCTGCTCGTCGCGGCCGCCGCCGTCGTGTTCGGGATCGTCACCGGTGTGCGCATCGTTCCCCAGGCCAAGGTGATGGTCGTGGAGCGGCTGGGGAAGTTCCACCGCGTGGCCTCCAGCGGCCTCAACATCCTCATCCCCTTCATGGACAGCCCGCGCGCCATGGAGATGCGCGCCGGCAACCGCTTCACGCGCAACACCCTGGTGGATCTGCGCGAGCAGGTCATGGGCTTCGAGACCGTCCAGGTCATCACCCATGACAACGTCAACATGGAGGTGGGCTCGGTCATCTACTACCAGATCGTCGATCCCGGCCGGGCGCTCTACCAGGTGGAGAACCTGGCGCTCGCCATCGAGCAGCTCACCATGACGAACCTGCGCAACGTCATGGGCGGCCTCACGCTGGACCAGACGCTGACGAGCCGCGAGACGGTCAACACCAAGCTGCGCATGGTGCTGGACGAGGCCACGGAGAAGTGGGGCGTGAAGGTGACGCGCGTGGAGCTGCGCGAGATTGAACCGCCCCAGGCCATCAAGTCCGCCATGGCCAAGCAGATGACGGCCGAGCGCGAGCGCCGCGCGGAGGTCACCAAGGCCGAGGGTGACAAGGCCGCCGCCATCCTCCAGGCCGAAGGCGAGAAGATCTCCCGCATCCTGCGCGCGGAGGCGGAGCGCGACGCGGAGATCGCCCGCGCGGAGGGCCACAAGCGCGCCGTGATGCTGGAGGCCGAGGGCAAGGCCGAGGCCACCCGCCTCACCTTCGAGGCCATCCACACCGGCCGGGCCACGCCGGAGGTGCTCGCGCTGCGCTACCTGGAGACGCTCCAGGAGCTGGGCAAGGGCGACAACAAGATGTTCGTCCCCTACGAGGCCACCGCCGCGCTGGGCTCCATCGCCACGCTGAAGGAGGTCTTCGCCAAGGACGACGCCCCGGCCGCCGCGCCCCAGCTTCCGCCCCGCGCCCCGTCGGCCGCCGCGCTGAGCGCCCAGGCCCTGGCCCGGAACGCCGCCGCGAGCGCCACCCTCCCCGCCACGCGCCGGGTGCAGCCGCCGTCTGACGAGTAGCGCGGGAATCGTTGTCAGGGCACCGGCGTTTCCCCGTCGGTGCCCGTGTCACGGCACGCGCCCCGGCCTTGTCATCCGCCCGGGCGGTGCCGCATGCTGCACCTGAAGCACCGGCTGTCCACGTGGGGAGAGGTCAGAGCTCTTCCCCTGAACGAGGTACGCGGAACCTTGAAGCTGTTCGCCTGAAACCCCGGTCCCCAGCTGTACCCCGCCGCCGCGCGCCCTCACCGGGCGTGTGCGCTGGCTTCCGGTTTCAGGAGTCGCTTCAACATGCCCTCGTCCTCCTCCGTGCGCGCGCACCGCGTCTGCTTTTCGTTCACCGATGCCATCCCCGTCCTCACCGACGTGGAGTTCCACCTCGCCCCCGGCTGGACGGGCCTCGTCGGCCCCAACGGCGCCGGCAAGTCCACCCTGCTGCGGCTGTTGTCCGGGGAGCTGACGCCCACGTCCGGGCAGCTCCAGTTCGAGCCGGACTCGCCGCTCGTGTGCCTGTGTCCGCAGGGCGTGGAGGCGCTCACGCCCGACATCACCGCCTTCGCGGACGCCTGGGACGCGCTGGCGCGCAGGCTCCAGGGCCAGCTGGGCCTGGACGTCACCGCGCTGGAGCGCTGGCCCACGCTGTCTCCGGGAGAGCGCAAGCGCTGGCAGGTGGGCGCGGCGCTCGCCCGCGAGCCGGACGTGCTGCTGCTGGATGAGCCCACCAACCACCTGGACGCGGAGGCGAGAGCGTGGCTGGTGGCCGCGCTGCGCCGCTTCCGGGGCGTGGGCGTCGTCGTGTCCCATGACCGCGAGTTCTTGGAGACGCTCACCCAGGCCACGCTGCGCGTGCACGGCGGCGAGGCGCACCTGTACCCGGGCGCCTACTCCGCCGCGAAGGGCCACTGGGAGGCGGAGCGAGAGGCGGAGATCGCCTCCCACCAGCAGTCCAAGGCGGAGCGGGACCGGGCCGCGCAGCTCCTGGACAACGCCCGGCGCGAGCACCAGGGCGCCACCCTGTCGCGCAGCACGTCGCGGCGGATGCGCAACAAGTACGACAGCGACGCGCGCGGCCTGGGGCCCTCCACGCTGGCCAGCTGGGCCGAGTCCCGCCTGGGTCACCAGGTCACCGTGAAGCGCCGCGAGCTGGAGCGCGCCGAGGCCGCGGTGGGCAGCTTCACCGTGGACAAGACGGTGGGCCGCTCCGTGTTCGTGGACTACGTGCGCTCGCCCAACCCGTGGCTCTTCACCTTCGACACGCCGGGCCTGAAGGCCGGCGACGTGGAGGTGCTGGGCCCCACGCGCCTGGACGTGGACCGCGAGGCGCGCATCCGCATCGAGGGCCCCAACGGCGCCGGCAAGACGACGCTCCTGAAGGCCCTGCTGGAGCAGTCGCGCGTGCCTCGCGAGAAGCTCCTGTACCTGCCCCAGGACCTGGGCGCGGAGGAGACGCGCGCCCTGCTGGACACGGTGCGCGAGCTGCCCCCGGAGGAGCGCGGCCGGGTGATGTCCCTGGTGGCCGCGCTGGGGGTGGATCCGCACCGGCTGCTCGCGTCCGAGCAGCCGTCACCCGGCGAGGCGCGCAAGCTGGCCATCGCGCGCGGCCTGGGCCAGCACGCCTGGGCCCTGGTGCTGGACGAGCCCACCAACCACCTGGACCTGCCATCCATCGAACGGCTGGAGGCGGCGCTGCACGACTACCCGGGCGCGCTGCTGCTCGTCACCCACGACGCGCCCTTCGCCCGCTCCTGCACCACCACGCGCTGGCTCGTGGCGAACGGACGCGTGGAGGTGGAGTGAAACAGACTCTGTCCGGAAAACACTGAAACTTGTTATTCGTCCCGGTGTTTCACTCCTAGAAAAGGCGTGCAGGCCCGGTGGATGTCACACCGGGCCTGTACCGTCTTCTCCCCCCATTCCAGGAGTCCGTATGTCTCGGCGTACGCCGCCATGGCGGCATTCGTGTCTCTTCATCACGGGCGCGCTCGCGCTCACCGGCTGTTCCAGCGGTTCCACCCCGGAGGAAGCCCCCGCGATGGCGCAGCAGGCCGGTGCGCTCGTCCCCGGCCCGGACCTGCGCATCACGGAGCTGACGGCTCCGGACAACGCGACGCCCGGGCAGCCCATCACCGTCACCGCGAAGGTCTGCAACACCGGTGACCAGCCCGTGTACTCCAGCACCCCCCAGCTCCAGGTGTACCTGTCCACCACGCCCACGCAGCAGTTGCCCGAGCCGGGGATGCCGCCCTCCTCCGTCCAGCTCACCCAGGGTCAGACGGACGTGGGGCCGGTGTCCGCCGGCCAGTGCGTGACCCGTTCGCTGGACATCTTCGTCAGCCCGCCCTCGGGGTTCAATGGCAACGCCGTCTACTACCTGGGAGCCGGCGTCGACACGTCCCGGGTGGTGCAGGAGTCGGATGAGACCAACAACCTCTTCGTCCGCGGCCTGATGGGCGTGGGCATCCGGGCCGACCTGGTCGTCACCCGGGTGGACGCGCCGGCGAACCTGGCGCCAGGCCAGTCCTTCAGCGCCACCGCGACGGTGTGCAACCGGAGCGCGACGACCAGCACCAACGTCCCCGTGCAGCTGTACCTGTCCACGGTGAACGGGTTGACGGTGCCGTCGTCGTCCGTCCCGTCCCCCTCCACGCAGTCGATGATTGGCGGCGCGGACATTGGCAATGTGCCCGCTGGGCAGTGCCGGGAGGTGCCCATCCTTGGCAACGTCCTGATGCCCTCCACGCCGGTGCCGCCGGGCACGCCCCTGTACCTGGGCGCCATCGCGGATCCGCAGGGGCAGTTGCAGGAGCTGCGCGAGGACAACAACACGTTCATCCAGGGGCTGGTGGGCGTGGGCACCGCCGCGGACCTCGTGGTCCGCTCCGTGACGGGGCCCGCGAGCGTGCGCCAGGGCGACCCGCTCCAGGCGGCGGTGACGGTGTGCAACACGGGCTTCCAATCCGCCTCCAACTTCGACGTGAAGGTGGTGCTGTCCACGGTGCCGTCGCTGGCGGCCCCGTCGACGCAGCCCCGTCCCCCGACCGAGGCCCCGGTGGGGAGCGCCTCCGTGCCGTCGCTGCCCGCGGGCCAGTGCACCACCCGCACGGTGCAGGGCCCCGCCTACCGGCCGCCCACGAGCCTCTATGAGCAGCCCCTGTACCTGGGCGCCATCGTGAACCCGTCCCGGAGCGTGCCGGAGCTGCGCGAGGACAACAACACCCGCGCGGACACACTGGTGGGCGTGGGAAATGCCCCGGACCTCACCGTCGTCTCGCTGGACGTCCCCACCAACGCGCCGTCCTATGCCCCATTCACGGTGTCCGCGAAGGTCTGCAACCAGGGCACGGCGCGCTCCACGGACGTGCCGCTGGAGGTCTACGTCACGAACGAGCCCTCGCTGGTCATCGCGCCGTCCGGTCCGCCGCCCATGTCCGCCATGATGATGGGGTCGGTCCAGGTGCCGGCGCTGGAGCCGCGTGAGTGCTTCACCCGCCAGGTGGACGGCTATCCCGTCGTGCCCGGCGGGACGGCCATGCCGAACCCGACGCTGTACGTGGGCGCGGTGGTGGATCCGCGCGCGTCGCTCCTGGAGCTGCGCGAGGACAACAACGTGTCCGCCCTGTCCCGCATCGGGCTGGGGTCCGGCCCGGACCTCGTCGTGCGCACGCTGACGGCGCCCGCCAGCCTCAAGCCCGGCACGTCGCTGTGGACGGACGTGAAGGTCTGCAACGAGGGCACCCAGTACGCGCCGCCCTCCACGGTGGGCCTCTTCCTGTCCACCACGCCCACGGTGGCGCCGCCCACCCAGAATCCGCCGCCGACGTCCCAGGTGCCGGTGGGCACGGTGGAGGTGTCATCGCTTCAGCCGGGCGCCTGCGCGCTGTACCCGAAGACGGTGTACGTCTCCGCTCCTCCGCCGGGGACCACGCCGGCGCAGCCGCTGTACCTGGCGGCCATCGCGGACGTGGGCCAGCAGCTGGTGGAGCTGCGCGAGGACAACAACACCCGCGCCGCCGGCCCGCTCGTCATTGGCAATGGCCCGGACCTGGTGGTGACGGACGTCACCGGCCCCTCCACCGCCATCCCCTGGGGCCCCGTCGCGCTGAACGTGACGGTGTGCAACGTGGGGACGGAGACGGCGGGTCCCTTCCAGCTGATGGGCGTCATCGCGATGGAGCAGACGCTGTCCACGCAGTCCCCGCCCCCCGCGCCGTCCGAGTCCGTGGTGGGCGTGGTGTCCCTGTCGTCGCTGCCCGCGGGCCAGTGCGTGACCGGGCCCATCAGCGGTCCCACGCCTCCGCCCTACCTGGCGGATCCCAACAGCCCGCTCTACCTGGGAGCCCGCGTGGACAGCGCCAACCAGGTGATGGAGCTGCGCGAGGACAACAACACCCGCGTGACGTCACGGCTCGTCATGGGCGCCGGCCCGGACCTGGTGGTGCGCTCGGTGACGGCGCCCACGAACCTGCCGCTGTACAGCTCCTTCAACGCGCAGGTGACGGTCTGCAACGAGGGAAACACGTCCACGTACGGCTCCGTACTGTTGGAGCTGATCATCACCCCGGAGAAGTCCCTCTACGTGCCCGGCCCGGGCCAGCAGGCGTACACCCAGGTGCAGAACTCCGTGGGCGGCCTCGGGGTGCCCCCGCTCGGCGCGGGCGCGTGCACCACGCTGCCGGTGCAGGGCAGCCTCATGCGTCCCTACCCGGCCATGCCCGGACAGTCCCTCTACCTGGGCGCCATCATCGACTCGCAGAACCAGGTGCTGGAGCTCATCGAGGACAACAATGGGCTGACCATGGCCATGCCCATTGGCCAGGTGCCGTAAGGGGGTTCTTCCAGGGAGGATTCCCTGACGCTTGAGATGGCACTCGCCGGCCGGGGTCTTCAAGAACCCCGGCCGGCGTTTGTCATTCGGGGATGCGGCGCCTTGGCTTTTCGCATGTCAGGGCATGCATTTAGTGTCCGACCAGCGTCGGACCCGGCCCGGCTGCCGGCGCCTCGTCGATTTCACATACCCCCAAGGAGAACACATGCAACGGCACTCGCCGTCATGGAGACACGCGTGTCTGCTCATCGCGGGCACGCTCGTCATCACTGGCTGTGGAAGTGAAGGCGCGTCGTCCAACACGAACCCCGCCCGCGGTCAAAGCCATCCATTGGACCACGGTCCGGACCTGGTCATCACCGCGCTGCGCGCCCCCGACAGCGTTCGCGACGGACATGACTTCACCGCCAGCGTGAAGGTCTGCAACCAGGGCTCCGCGGCCGCGTATCCCCAGAGCGGCGGCACGTTCGTGCAGCTGTACCTGTCCACGACCGCGACCCAGCAGGTGCCCGACCCCAACGCTCCGCCCCCGACCCAGCAGGTCACCGTGGGCGAAAAGGAGGTGGGGCCGCTGGAGCCCCAGCAGTGCGTCACGCGCACCGTGACCGCCCACGCGCAGGTGCCTCCCGGGCAGCCCGGCACCGCCTTCTATCTGGGCGCCAGCGTCGACACGGGGCAGGCCGTGGCGGAGCTGGATGAGACGAACAACGGCTTCGTGCGCGGCCTGATGGGCGTGGGCATGGGCCCGGACCTCGTGGTCTCCGAGGTGAAGACGCCCGCGAGCGTCCGGCCGGGAGATTCCTTCCTCGCCGACGTGCGCGTCTGCAATGTGGGCACGGAGCCCTCGTCCTACTCCAGCGCGGAGATCTACCTCTCCACGCTGGACGCCCTGAGCCTTCCCACGCCGGGTGCGCCGACGGATACCCAGGTGAAGGTGGGCGTGATGATCGTGCCGCCGCTGGAGGCGGACCGCTGCCTCACGGTCCGGGTGCCGGCGTTCCCCCAGCTTCCCCCGGCGGCCACGCAGCCCGGGCAGCCGCTGTACGTGGGCGCCATCGTCAACCCGGAGCAGCAGGGCGAACTGCGCGAGGACAACAACACGCGCGTCGCGGGCCGGTTGAGCCTGGGCAACCAGGCCGACCTGGTGGTCACCGACGTGACGGGGCCCACGAACATCGATCCGGGGACGCATCTCTCCGGCTCCGTGACGGTGTGCAACGTGGGCACGGACCGGGCCACGGACGTGCGCGCGAAGGTGCTCCTGTCCACGGAGGCCTCGCTGGCCGCCTCGCAGCAGCCCGGCTCCCAGACGGAGTCCTTCATCGGCCAGGTGCAGGCGCCGGGGCTGGACGCCGGACGGTGTGTCACGCTGCCGGTGTCCGGCTCCGCGTCCCCGCCCCCGGCCTTCCAGCCGGGCACGCCGCTGTACCTGGGCGCGCGCGTGGACGGGATGCAGTCCGTCCAGGAGCTGCGTGACGACAACAACACCTTCACGAAGGGCACCGTGGGCGTGGGTCATGGCCCCGACCTGGTGGTGCGGTCGCTCAAGGGCCCCGCCCACCTCCCGGATTCCTATTCGTTCCCCGTCGAGGCGAAGGTCTGCAACGTGGGCACGGGCTCCATGTATGGATACGCCTCCCTGGAGCTCTACCTCTCCACGGAAGCCGAGGTGACGCTCCCGCCGTCGTCCGGGCCCGCCCCCGTGCAGACCCAGGCATCCGTGGGCGTGGCGAACGTGTCCTACCTGTCCGCCGGCCAGTGCCAGACGGTGCGGGTGAACGCCTACCACAACCTGCCCATGGAGGCGCAGCAGGGTCAGCCCCTGTACCTGGGCGCGGCCATCGACGCGTTCCGGAGCGTCCAGGAGCTGAACGAGGACAACAACACGTTCATCCAGGGGCTGGTGGGCACGGGACCGGAACCGGACCTGGTGATCAAGGACGTGCGCGCTCCCGCGAACGTCCGTGACGGCCAGCCCTTCAGCGCGACCTATACGGTCTGCAACCAGGGCGCCTCCTCCGTGTATGGCTATGGGGTCTCGCTGTTCCTCTCCACGGAGGCCGAGCCACCCGCGTCGCGGCCGTATCCGGCGGCCCCCGTGTTCGCGGAGCTCCCGCGGGCCTATGCCTCCCAGGGCCGCGCCCAGCCCTACCCGACGCTTGGGGCCGGGCAGTGCACGACCCAGCGATCCACGTTCCACGCCTCGCGTCCTGTTGACTGGATGCCCGTGCCGCTCGAGCGGCCCCTGAATCTGAGCGCGGTCGTGGACATGCCGGGGTTCGAGTCGCGCGTGGACAACAACGGCTTCGCCGCGGGCATCGTCGGCATGGGCGATGGGCCGGACCTCGTCATCACCGACATCCAGGGGCCCGCCAGCGTGCGGCCCGGGAGCTCCTTCACCAGCAAGGTGAAGGTCTGCAACGTGGGCACACAGCCGCTGGGTGGCAGCGCGCGCGTGGCGCTCTACCTGAGCGTGGACGACACCCTGCCGGCGCCGGAGCCGATGGCGTCCCCGCCCATGTCGATGGGAGGCCAGAGGTTCGTGGGGGACGCGTCCCTGCCGCCGCTGGCCCCGGGGGGCTGCACCACGCGGGAGATCTCCGGGTGGGCGGATGCGCCGCCCGACGCGGTTCCGTACCGCCCGCTGTATCTGGGGGCCGTCGTCAACCCGGAGGCGATGACGCACGAGCTGCGCTGGGACAACAACACCCGCGTGGCGGGCCCCCTGAGCGTGGGCCATGGGCCGGACCTGGTGGTCACCTCCGTGGAGGCCCCCTCCACCGTCGCGCCGTGGGAGCCGTTCGCCGCCACCGTGCGCGTCTGCAACGTGGGCACCGAACCCATGAACTCCTCCGAGGTGGCGCTCGTCGTGTCCACGGAGGAGACCTGGAACCTGCCTCCGCAGGACGCGCCGGCACCGTTCCCCAACTCCAGCCAGTACGTGGCGGGGTTCCTGAACGTCGCGCCGCTCCAGGCCGGGCAGTGCGTGAGCACCCTGGGGATGGTGTCCGCCGAGCGGCCCGCGGGCGCGTCACCGGAGCAGTCCCTGTACCTGAGCGCCGCCGTGGATATGAGCCAGATGCGGACGGAGCTGCGCGAGGACAACAACGTCTTCGTGAAGGGGCGCCTGGGCGTGGGGACGGAGGCCGACCTGGTCATCACCGCGCTGAAGACGCCCGCCAGCATCGTTCCGGACGAGACCTTCACCACCACCGTGACGGTCTGCAACCAGGGCTCCCAGTCCTCCTCGGGCAGCGTGTCGGTGACGCTGCAACTGCTGACCCATCCCGAGCTGTCCATGACTCCGCAGAACGCGCCCCCGGTGCCCTACGAGGAGTCCATGGGCGAGTTCACCCTCCCCTCGCTGGCCGCGCACACCTGCGTCACCACGCCGCTGACCAGCCACATCTACGGGTCCATGAGCGGGGAGCCGCGCCCGTACTACGTGGCGGCCACGGTGGACCGGAACTGGAGCAACCCGGAGGTGCGCAAGGACAACAACACCTTCGTCGGGCCGCGCGTGGGCGTAGGGAACGCGCCGGACCTCGTCATCACCGCGATCGGCGGGCCGGCGAACATCGAACCCAGTGGACAGGCGCAGGTGCCCGTCACCGTCTGCAACCAGGGCACTCAGCCCTCCGCCTCCCAGATGGTGGAGTTCTTCCTCTCCACGGACTCCACCCCGCCGGAGCTGGACTCCCTCGAAGGGTTCCCCGAGCCGGGCTCCGGCGTGTCCCTGGCGGGAACGGCGGACATTCCGTCCCTGCCCGCGAACGCATGCATCACGAAGGAAGGCTCCTTCCACGCCGATGCGCCCGCCACGGAGCCGGAAGCGCCCCTCTTCCTGGGAGCCATCGTGCGCGCCTGGAGCTTCAACGACGAGCTGCGCACGGACAACAACGCCTTCGTGCGGGGCCGCATCGGCGTGGGGTTCGCGCCGGACCTGGTCGTCACGGAAGTCACCGCGCCGTTCGCCGTGCGTGGGGGTGAGATGTTCACCACCACCGTGACGGTCTGCAACCAGGGCACGCAGCCCTCGACGTGGAACAGCCAGGTGGAGCTCCTGCTCTCCACCCAGCCCACCCTGGCGTTCTCGGACGAGATGCCGGACGCCTCCATCCAGGTGCCCCTGGGCGAGCTGGACGTGGGCTCCCTGGAGGCGGGGGCCTGCACGACGCGTCAGCTCCTGACCTCCGCGGACACGCTGCCCGGCTACCAGGGCTCCGGGCTGTTCTACCTGGGCGCGCTGGTGGACGCTCAGCGGTGGGTGACGGAGCTGCGCGAGGACAACAACGCCTTCGTCGAGAACTTCCTCGCGGTGCTGCCGTAGCCACACGCCGCGGTACGTAGGACGCGCGGGCGCCGGCCGGGGTCTTCACGAGCCCCGGTCGGCGCTCCACTCGCGGTACCACGCCACCAGCCGGGCCACGCCCGCGTCCACGGACACGCGCGGCCGGAAGCCCGTCTCCGCCTCCAGCCGCGAGGTGTCCGCCCACGTGGAGACCATCTCCGCGGGCGCCGAGGGCACGGACGTCACGCGGGCCTTCGCGCCCCAGTGCCGCTCCAGCAGGCCCACGAAGTCCCCCAGCGCCACCGGCTCGCCATGGCCCACGTTGAGCAGCCGGTGCGGCGGGCTCCCCGACGGCGGGCGGTCCAGCACGCGCAGCACGGCCTCCGCCACGTCGTCCACGAAGGTGAAGTCGCGCCGCATCCGCCCGTCGCCGTGCAGCCGGAAGGGCTCACCGTTCGCCAGCGCGCGCAGGAACAAGAGCGGCGCCATGTCCGGGCGTCCCCACGGGCCGTAGACCGTGAAGAAGCGCAGGCCGCTGGTGGGCAGCCGGTGCAGGTGGCTGTACGCGTGCGCCATCAGCTCGTTGGCGCGCTTGGTGGCGCCGTAGAGGTTGAGCGGCTGATCCACGGGCGCGTCCTCGCGGAACGGAGCGGGCGTGGCCGCGCCGTACACGGAGCTGGAGGACGCGTAGACGAGGTGCTGGACGCGCGCCTCGCGGCAGGCCTCCAGCACGCGCACGAAGCCCGTCACGTTGGTGTCCGCGTACGCCGGGGCCTCCGCGTCCGGGGCCCGCACGCCCACGCGCGCGGCCAGGTGCACCACGCCCTCCGGACGCGCGGCCGTGAACGCCTGTCCCAGCCGGGCCGCGTCGGTGATGTCCCCGGAGAGGAACGTGAAGCCGCGCGCGCCGGCCAGCCGCTGGAGGCGCGAGCGCCGCAGCGCCACGTCCCCGGGGGCCGCGTCCAGCGCGTCCAGGCCCACCACCGTGTCGCCCCGGGAGAGGAGCCGCTCGCAGACGTGGGCACCGATGAAGCCCGCGGCGCCCGTCACCAGCACCCGCATGTCACGGCACCACCTGCACCGCGTCGATGACGGCCCGGCGCAGGAACGAGTTCCAGTCCGTCGCGGACTGGTAGGCGCTCACCACCGGCTGCGAGCGGAACGTGTCCGTCCAGAGCACCTGGCCGTTGGGGTCCACCATGCCCAGCCGCAGCACCACGTCCACCCGGTTGAGCACCGACGCGCCGGACACGTCCAGCCAGTCCAGGATGACCACCACCGCGGCCTCGGCCTTGTTCTGCTGGATGAAGGACGCCACCTCGTCCGTGAGCGGCACCGGGGCCTGGGACTGGCGCGTGGCCACGACCTCGAAGCCGCGCGAGAGGAGCTCCGCCTCCGTCTGCCGGGCCAGCACCGTGCGCGGGTTGCTCTCCCCGATGATGTCCTGGCGGAACGAACCCGTGGGCAGCACGTCCACGCGCGAGCCCGACACCACCACCACCTTGCGGATGGCTCCCTCCGGGCGCACCTGCCGGGCGGCGCAGGCCGGAAGGACGAGGGACACGAGGAGCAGCGGGAGGAGTCGTGCGGGGCTCATGCCGTCACGCTAGGCCACAAGCGGCGGGGCCTCCACCCCGACCGCAC
>NZ_RAWC01000206.1:0-16168 GCF_003611685.1 Corallococcus sp. CA049B
GGTGCCCCCTGTCCGTTCGTGGAGCAGGCGGCCCGACAGGCGAACTCGTGGATTTCCACGACGCCCCGGCGTGCGAAGGGGCCGCGCTTCGTCCTTCAGCCGACAGCCACGCGAATGTGAGCGGCCAGCAACGTTGCTGGAGGGAGGAAGGATGCCGCGCCGCGTTCAACGGGCGTGCTTGACTCGCCTGGTGGCCCGGCGGAAAAGCCCGTCGGGTCAGGCGGCCTCCCCCTTCCTCCCCCGCAGGCCGCCGAGGGAGCGCGAAATTGAAGCTCGCGACGCTCAAGGACGGAACCCGCGACGGGCGGCTCATCGTCGTCAAGCGGGACAACTCCGCCTACGCGCTGGCCACCAACGTGGCCCTCACGCTGCAAGCGGCCCTGGATGACTGGGACGCGAAGGAGCCGCAGCTGCGCGCGCTGGCGCAGCAACTGGAAGCCGGCGCGGTGCAGAGCCGCCCGCTGGACGTGAAGGCGCTGCACGCGCCCCTGCCGCGCGCCTACGAATGGGTGGACGGCAGCGCGTACATCAACCACGTGGTGCTGGTGCGCAAGGCGCGCAACGCGGAGCCGCCGGCCACGCTGCGCACGGATCCGCTGGTGTACCAGGGCGGCTCCGGCGACTTCCTGGCGCCCACGCAGGACATCCCGCTGCGCGACGAGGCGTGGGGCCTGGACTTCGAGAGCGAGGTCTGCGTCGTGCTGGGTGATACGCCCATGGGCACGAAGGCCGAAGACGCGGACAGGCACATCAAGCTGGTGATGATCGCCAACGACGTGTCCCTGCGGAACCTCATCCCGGAGGAGCTGGCCAAGGGCTTCGGCTTCTTCCAGAGCAAGCCCGCCACCGCGTTCGGCCCCTTCGCGCTGACGCCGGATGAGCTGGGCGCGGCATGGATGGACGGCCGCGTGCACCTGCGCATGCGCAGCACGCTCAACGGCCAGCTCGTGGGGGACGCGGACGCGGGCCCGGAGATGCACTTCTCCTTCCGCGACCTCATCCAGCACCTGACGCGCACGCGCGCCTTCACCGCGGGCACCATCCTGGGCAGCGGCACGGTGTCCAACGAGGACCGCTCGCGCGGCATCTCCTGCCTCGCCGAGCGCCGGATGATTGAAACCATCGACGAGGGCAAGCCGAAGACGTCCTTCATGAAGCCCGGGGACACCATCGAAATCGAGATGCTGGATGGCGAGGGGCACAGCCTCTTCGGCCGCATCTCCCAGACGGTGGTGAAGGCGCCATGAAGAACCTCAAGCTGCACAGCTACTGGCGCTCCTCCGCGTCCTGGCGCGCGCGCATCGCGTTGAACTGGAAGGGGCTCCCCTTCGAGTACCTGGCGGTGCACCTGCTCAAGGACGGCGGCCAGCAGAACTCCGCGGACTACCGCGCGGTGAACCCCATGGCCCGCGTGCCCACCCTGGAGTGGACGGAAGCGGACGGGCAGGCGCGCAAGCTGTCCGAGTCCATGGCCATCCTGGAGTACCTGGAGGAGCGCGTGCCCTCGCCTGCACTCCTGCCCACGGATGCGTACCTCCGCGCGAAGGCGCGCATGCTGGCGGAGATGGTGAACGCCGGCATGCAGCCCCTGCAGAACACGTCGGTAACGCTGCGCATCAAGACCGAGCTGAAGGCGGACGAGAAGGCCTGGGCGGCGCACTGGAACGTGCACGGGCTGACGGCGCTGGAGGCGGCGGTGCAGGCGACGGCGGGGCGTTATTGTGTGGGAGACGCAGTGTCGTTCGCGGACGTCCTGCTCGTTCCCCAGCTCTACGGGGCCCGCCGGTTCGGTGTAGACCTGAAGCCCTATCCCACGCTCTTGCGGATTGAAGCGGCGTGCAACGAACTCCCCGCCTTCCAGGCGGCGCAGCCGGACCGGCAGCCCGACGCGCAGCCGGTGTAGTCACGAAATATCTTCTTCATCACCACGAGGAGTCAGCGACATGGCCAAGCAGGAATCGCTGGGCATCAAGGCCCTGGAGAGCATCCACTGGTACGTGCATGACCTGGAGCGCAGCCGCCAGTTCTACACGAAGGGGTTGGACTTCGCGGAGGTGGCGGTGTCCGGGCCGGAGCTGGACGCGCACGGCAAGCAGAAGTCCGCGCTGTTCCAGGCGGGTGAGATTGCCCTGGTGGTGAGCCAGCCGGTGGGCGAGGGCGGCCGGGCGTGGCGCTATCTGCGCAAGCACCCGGACGGCGTGGGCACGCTGAACTTCGTGGTGGAGGACGTGGAGAAGGCGTTCAAGCTGCTGGAGCAGCGCGGCGCCACGTTCATCACGGACATCCAGCGCTTCACGGACGACGCGGGCGGCAAGCTGTCGTTCTTCTCCATCACCACGCCGTTTGGTGACACCACGTTCCGCTTCCTGCAGCGGGACAACTACAAGTCCATCTACCCGGGCTTCCTGGTGCACCCGCAGCCCAAGGGCGGCCAGAACAAGTACGGCTTCGACAAGCTGGACCACGTCACGTCGAACTTCCAGACGATGAAGCCCATGCTCCTGTGGATGGAGCACGTGATGGGCTTCGAGAAGTTCTGGCACATCGAGTTCCACACGGACGACGTGGCGTCGCAGCAGAAGCGCGACCACGGCAGCGGCCTGAAGTCGGAGGTGATGTGGGATCCGAAGAGCGGGGTGAAGTTCGCGAACAACGAGCCCAAGTTCCCGTTCTTCAAGGCCAGCCAGATCAACATCTTCAACGAGGACCACCGTGGTGACGGCGTGCAGCACCTTGCCATCACGGTGAAGGACATCCTGTCCTCGGTGAAGGACATGCGGCAGAACGCGGGCATCCAGTTCATGCCCACGCCGGGCTCGTATTACGACGCGCTGCCGGAGCGCATCCAGAACATGGGCATCAAGAAGATCGACGAGGACATCAACGTCCTGCGCGACCTGGAGGTGCTCATCGACGGGGACAAGGAGCGCAGCTACATGCTCCAGATCTTCATGAAGGACGCGGCGAGCCTCTACAAGCAGGCGGACGCGGGCCCGTTCTTCTACGAAATCATCCAGCGCAAGGGCGACCAGGGCTTCGGCGGCGGCAACTTCCGCGCCCTGTTCGAGAGCATCGAGCGCGCGCAGAAGGCCGAAGGGCGCGTGTAGTCACGAGCGCCGTGTCGCGGGGGAGGGGAGTCACCTCTCCCGCGGCGGCGGGTTGCTTCCGAAGTAGACGTTGTAGCAGGTGCCGCAGTCCGGGCCGTTGGGTTCGACCTTCGTGTAATGGGCCACGCTGCGGAACTCCCCGAGCGTCCGCCCATCCACGGCCTGGAACGTCACCCGGTAGAGGTCGCCCTGCTTCAGCACCACTGAATCGGTGCCGTAGGAGACGCGGACCTCCGTGCCTCCCGTGGGCAGGGGCTTCGTGGAGAGCTCCAGCAAGGGAAAGCGCCCGGCCTCTTTCGGCATGGGCAGTTGCAGGAAGCCCCGTTCGGCGTCCGGCCGGAACCCCTCCAGGCGCGACCGGAAGCACGACCCGTTCCGGCACATCGTGAAGGTCGCGGCCCGCAGCTGCGCGAGGGTGGCGTTCACGGTCATGTCCAGCACCATCCCCGAACCGCAACCAATCAGCGTGCAGACGCGCTCCGTGCCGTCCTGGGGCGGTGCTGGGTACTCCGGAGGAAATGGAGAGGTCGACGCGCAACCGGCGACGAGCAGGGCCGCGAGGTGAAGGGGCAGGCGCATGTCGTCCATTCTTGTCACATCCGGAGGTGCGCCCGGAAGGCTCCGGGCTGCCGGGGCGCCGTGCGTCGTCTATCTTCATTCCATGCGAATGCTCATGGGACTGCTGCTGGCGGGCGCGCTGGGGTGGGGCTGCCAGGCCGCCGGGGATAGGGCGCCAACGAAGGCGCCGCTGGACTGCAACGCCACCTACGTCGCTTGCGGCTGTGGCTGCTGTGGCGGGGCGGAGCCAGAGGTGAAGTGTCTGTCCTGCGCGAACGGCGATGACCTCCAGGCGCTCATCCAGAAGGACCAGGAGGCGAAGAAGGATCCGCAGTGCGCCGTCATGGGCTGCTCCCCCGGCACGAAGTACGTGTACTGCGACGCGAATCCCCAATGACTCTCATTGAACCCGTCATGCTCGTGGGGGCCGCCATTGGAGGCGTGGTGGGGGCGGTCTGGGGTTTTGGATCCGGAATCGGCTGGGCGGTGGCGGGCCTGCTCGGAGGCGTCGTGCTGGGCCCCGTCCTCCTCATCCTGTTGCTGCTTGTCCTGGCGATGCTGCTGCAGCTGCGGGGAAAGCGCTCCCCGGAGCGCCCCTGACTGCTCTCATTTTGAGGAGGTGTGGCTGGAGCGGGGCGCGGGCTCATCGCCACCCCGCGCCAGCGCCTCCCGGTTCTTGAACATGATGAAGGCGCCCATCACGACGAGGAAGAGGGAGAAGGCCCGCTTGAGGGCCGCCTGCGAGACGTAGTGGGTGGCCCAGGTGCCAATGAGGATGCCCGCCACGGCGATGGCCGTGAAGATGCCCAGGTAGAGCCAGGGCACCTGGACGTGGCCGAGGTAGCCGGCGAAGCCCACGAAGGAGTTGAGGGCGATGACGAGCAGGCTCGTGCCCACTGCCTGCTTCATCGGGAGGCCCACCAGGAGCACCAGCGCCGGGACGATGAGGAAGCCGCCGCCCACTCCGACGAGCCCCGTGAGCCCACCCACTCCGAGCGCGGCCAGGGCCATGACGGGGAAGGACGCCTTGCGGGGCTCGGGTATGGGCGCGGACTCCTTTCTCGCGGCGAGCGCGGCCTCCTTGCGGCCGTTGCGGAACATGAAGAAGGCGGCCACGAGCATCACCGTGGCGAAGAGCAGCAGCTGCAAGGCGCCCGAGACGAAGACGGACAGGCGCGCCCCCGCGTAGGTGCCCACCATGGCCACCGCCCCGAAGACGAGGGCCGCCCGGAGCTGCACGTTGCCCTTGCGCCAGTGGCCCGCCGCGCCGAAGAGGCTGGTGACGCCCACCACGGCCAGCCCCATGGCGATGGACTCCTTGGCCCCGAAGCCCAGGACGTACACGAGGATGGGGACGGTGATGATGGAGCCGCCGCCGCCGAGCAGGCCGAGCGACAGGCCGATGAGGGCCGCGAGCGAGAAGCCGATGATGGGCATGGAGTTCGTTTCCGCTAGCCCTGGGGCGCGCGGGGCTCGCGCACGGCGAGCATCCCGCCCGCCAGGTTGAAGAGGTGTTTGAAGCCACGCTGGGCGAGCGCCTGCGCCGCCTTCGCGGAGCGCCCACCCGAGCGGCAGATGAGCAGCAGCGGTTGTTCCCGCGGCCACTCCGCGGACGCCACCTCCAGCGTGCCCAGCGGGACGAGCTCCGCTCCGGGGAGGTGGCTCAAGGGGCCCGTGAACTCGTCCGGCTCACGCACGTCGATGCGCCGCACCTCGGGGCCGAGCGTGTCGAGCTGCGAGGGCGTGAGGTCCTGATAGGGGTGGGGTGTCATGGCTTGCTCCTGTTGGGAAGGGCAGGGGACTTCAGGCTCCCTGCGGTGAAGGCGCCGTGTGCCCACAGGCGCGGTTGGCTGGGACGGCGACGTCGATCTTCTTGGGCTTGGGCAGGTGGAGGTTGTTCATCACCTCGATGAACTCCTCCAGGCTCTTGCCCGCGACGCGCGGGTTGTGCCGCTTCTCCTCGCCAATGCTCGTCGCCATGTGACCGTGGTAGTCGTGCGCGGGGTAGACGAGCGTTTCGTCCGGCAGGCGGAAGAGGACGCGGGTGAGGCTGTCGTAGAGCTGGCTCGAGTTCCCGTTCTGGAAGTCGGTGCGGCCGTTGCCGCGCACGAGCAGCGCGTCCCCGGTGAAGACGCGGTCGCCCAGCAGGTAGCTGACGCTGTCGTCCGTGTGCCCCGGGGTGGCGAGCACCTGGAAGACGAGCTGCCCGACACGCACCTCGTCTCCGTGGCCCACCTGGACGTTGGCGCAGGCGGCTCCTCCCTTGCCCCCCACCACCGTGGCCTGCGTGCGCTCGCGCAGCACTCCGGACGCGGTGACGTGGTCCGCGTGCACGTGGGTATCGAAGACGTGGGTGAGGGTGAGGCCCAGCTCGCCCACCAGTTTCAGGTCCCGGTCGACCTGCTCGATGACAGGGTCGATGAGGACGGCCTGCCGTGTGGACTCGTCGCCGAGGAGATAGGTGTACGTCGAGGACTCTGCGTCGAAAAGCTGGCGGAAAATCATGTCGAAGCCTCCTGTCCTTGAGAGCCAGGGGGCGGGCAAAAGGATTCAGGGCCTTCCCCTGGCGGAATCCTCCACCTCCGAATCTGGCTCTTACAGGACATGATTTCCTCCCTCCTCCCTCCCCTCCTGGGCGGGGCGCTCATCGGCCTGAGTGCCTCCTTGCTCCTATTGACCAATGGCCGGGTCGCCGGCATCAGCGGCGTGGTGGGCTCGCTGCTGGCCCCCGTGCGCGGGGATGTCGCCTGGCGCGTGCTCTTCCTCGGCGGGCTGCTCACCGGGGGCCTGCTGCTGGCATGGCTGCGCCCTGGCTCCTTCCCGGCCCCCACGTCCTTGAGCGCGGGCGGCGCCTTGCTGCTGGTGGGGGCCGGACTGCTGGTGGGGTTCGGCTCGCGGCTGGGCAACGGCTGCACCAGCGGGCACGGCGTCTGCGGCATCAGCCGCGGTTCGGCCCGCTCCATCGCGGCCACGCTCACCTTCATGGCCACCGGCGTCCTCACCGTCTTCCTGATCCGCCACGTCCTCTAGGGAAAGCCCTCCATGCGTTCAAACCTCAGTGCGTTTCTCAGCGGCCTCCTCTTCGCCATCGGCCTGGGCATCAGCGGCATGACGGACCCGGCCAAGGTCCTCGGCTTCCTCGACATCGCGGGGGCTTGGGATTACCGGCTCGCCTTCGTGATGGGCGGCGCCATCGCCGTGCACGCGGCGCTGCGGCCCCTCATCCTCGGACGTAGGCGGCCCCTGTTCGCCGCGAAGTTCCCCACGTTCTCCGCCAATTGGGTGGACCGCCGGCTCCTCGTGGGCGCGGGCCTCTTCGGCGTGGGCTGGGGGCTCGGCGGCTACTGCCCCGGCCCCGCGCTCACCTCGCTCGCCACCGGTGCGACGCAGCTGCTCGTCTTCGTGCCCGCCATGTTCGCCGGCATGTTCCTCGCCCAGGTGCTGCAGGCGCGACGGAGCGCGAGCGCGGGGACTCCGGTCCCGGGCGCATCGCCCACTCCGTAGCCCCTCGGGAACTTTTCGCGGCCGACACCGTGTCCTGGAGGAACGTGAGCAGCCGGTCCTTTATTGAACGTGCCCTGGAGCACCTGCCAGCCCTGCGACGGGTGGGCCGCCGGCTGACGGGCAGCACCGCCGAGGCGGATGACCTGGTGCAGGAGACGGTGGCGCGCGCGCTGGAGCGGCACGACGAGCTGCGCGACCCGGAGCGGCTCAAGGGATGGCTGCTCGCCGTCCAGCGCGCCGTCTTCCTCAACTCCCGGCGGGGCCTGCGCCCCCGGCTGGAGGTGCTGGAGGGCGGTCTGGGGAAGGAGACCGCCCCCGAGCCTTTCGCGGACCTGGAGGCGGAGCTGCACGCCCACACGCTCAGCTCGGGCATGAAGGCGGCGCTGGAGTCGCTGGCCCCCGAGTGGCGGGATGCGCTGTGGCTGCGCGAAGTCGAAGAGTTGAGTTACGAGGAGATCGCCCAGGTCCAGGGCTGTCCGGTGGGCACCGTGCGCTCGCGCCTCGCGCGGGCCCGGGGGGCGATGCTCGACCTCCTGGAGAAGGAGAAGTCACATGGAAGCCTGTAGCCCGGCGTGGCAGGAACGTCTCTCCGCGTGGTTCGATGGGGAGGGCCCGGCGCACGAGCGGCAGGCCGTGGAGCAGCACCTGTCCCGGTGCGTGGGCTGTGCCCGGGAGGCGGCCCGCTATGCCCCGCTGCGCGAGGCGCTGAAGGCCCAGGCCGCCACGGAGAATCACGTGCCGCCCGAGCTGAGGGCGCGTGTCTCCCGCCTGGCTCCGCGCTCCCGCCCCGCCTTCCGGCGACGGTGGACGGTGGGCCTGGCCGCGGCGGTCGCGTCCGTGGGCATCCTCTGGACGTCGTGGCCCGGTGGCATGAACGACGCGCTGGCGATGGACCTCGAGCGGCACCACCTCAAGGCCTTCTCGCGCGCCACTCCCTGCGAGTTCGAGTCCTCGGATCCGGCCGCGGTGAAGGCCTGGGTGGCGCGGGAGGTGGGCTATGCGGTGGACGTCCCGGTGGTGCCCGGCGCGACGCTGCTGGGGGCCCGCCGCTGCCGGCTGCATGGACAGCTCTCCGCCTCGCTGCTGTACCGGCACGAGGGGGGCACGGCGATGACGCTCTTCCTGCCACCGCCGGGCTCACCCGCGGCGCGGGAGGCGGCGAGCTTCGCCGGAGAGCAGACGCGCTGCACGCAGGGCCCCATCGGTGAGCGCATCTGCGTGGCGCCGCGCGGGGGCGGGCAGGCCGCGCTCGCCGTCTCCGAGCTGGAGCAGCCGGTGCTCGTCGACGCCCTGGCTCGTCTGGCGCCTTGAGGTCGCGAGGCCGGGAACCTCTCCGGCAGCTTCCTTGCGGGCATGCTGACGTTCCACCCCGCTGTACCCCGTTCCCCAGGGCCCAGTCAGTGGGCCTCTGGGCCCGGTTGGAGCCGCTCCATGAAGTCCGTTCTCGTCGTCGCTGCCCTGTTCGCCGGTCCGTTCCTCGTCTCCTGTGCGCACCAGCGCTCCGCCGGGGCCGAGGCCCACCAGCGGGTGGAGGCGGGCGCCACGCTGGTGGATGTCCGCACGCCGGAGGAGTTCGCCGCCGGGCACCTTCCCGGGGCGGTGAACATCCCCGTGGATGAGCTGCCCCAGCGGCTCGCCGAGCTCGGCTCGCCGCAGAAGCCCCTCGTCATCTACTGCCGCAGCGGCGCGCGCAGCGGCCGCGCCGAGCTCCTCCTGAAGGAGCGCGGATTCCAGGACGTCTTCAACCTGGGCCCCATGTCGGCCTGGGAGTGATGGGAGGGGAGCGGCCGGGGCGCTGGCCCGCCGCGGGAACTTCGCGCGGCACTCCTCGTGTCCCCTCCGCAGTCTCTCTTCCTCAAGGTGCTTCATGACGATGATGCCTCTCCTCTCCCTGCTCGGCGCGCTGTTCTCGCTGGGCGGCCTGGGCTCCGGCTGTGCCCTGACGCGGCCGGGAGCCATCACCCCGCCGGCCGAGAGCGTTTCGTCCCAGCGCAAGCAGCTCACCGTCCTCTACGTGGCGGATCTGCACGCGCAGTTGCGCGCCCACCCCGAGCTGTTCTGGCACGAAGGGAAGGAGCGCATCGAAGAGGCCGGCGGCTTCGCCCGCGTGGCCGCCGCCATCCAGCGGATCCGCGCGGAGCGCGGCGGTGACGTGCTGGTGCTCGATGCCGGTGACACGATTCAGGGCTCGGGCGCGGCGGCGCTCACCGAGGGCGAAGCCCTCATCGCGCCGCTCAACGCGCTCGGGCTGGACGGCGCGGTGCCCGGCAACTGGGAGGTGGTGTACGGCCCCAAGGTGCTGCGCCAGCGCGCTCGTGAGCTGAAGCATCCGCTCGTCGCCGCCAACCTGCGCGATGCGGCGAGCGGCGAGCGCCTCTTTCCGCCGTACCTGGTGAAGGAGGTGGGCGGGGTGAAGGTGGCCGTCGTCGGCTTCACGGATCCGGATGTCCCGCGCCGTCAGCCCCCGGGTTACAGCCAGGGCCTTCGCTACGACGGTCCGGAGGCGCTGCCCGCGCTCGTGCGCGAGGTGCGCGAGCGCGAGGGGGCCCAGGTGGTGCTGCTGATGACGCACGTGGGGCTCGCCAAGGCGGTGGGGCTCGCTGGCAAGGTGCCCGGGGTGGACGTCCACCTGTCCGGCGACACGCATGAGCGCACCTATGCACCCATCGAGAAGGCCGGCAGCTGGGTGGTGGAGCCCGGCGCCTTCGGTTCCTTCCTCGGGCGGTTGGATTTGTGGGTGGAGGAGGGCCGGGTGGTGGACCGCCGCTGGGAGCTCATCGAGCTGGCCGCCTCGCGCTTCCCCGAGGACCCGAAGGTGGCCCGGCTGGTGGACGCCGCCCTCGCTCCGCACGAGGCGAAGCTGTCCGCGCCGGTGGGCCACACCGACGTGACGCTCGCGCGCTACGCGGTGGTGGAGAACCCGCTGGACAACGTGCTGGCCGACGCCATCCGCGCCGCTGGTGGGACGGAGATAGGCCTCTCCAACGGCTTCCGCTTCGGCACGCCGCTGTTGCCCGGGCCGGTGCGCGAGGCGGACCTGTGGAACCTCTTCCCCATCGTCAACAAGCTGAAGACGGGCAAGGTGAGTGGCCGGCAGCTTCGCGCCTTCTGGGAGCAGGAGCTGGAGAACGTCTTCGCGAAGGACCCGGAGAAGCGCTTCGGTGGGTGGCTGCCGCGCCCCTCGGGGATGACGCTGCGCTTCCGCGCCGACGCACCCAAGGGGCAGCGCCTCCTCGCCCTGGAAGTCGGTGGCAGGCCGGTGGAGGACGAGCGCCTCTACACCGTGACGGCCTGTGAGCGGGAAGGGGATGCCCCCGACATGGTCTGCCGCATCCCCGGCATCCAGGAGCCGCGCGTGCTCGACGTGGATGCACACGAGGCGGTGCGCCGCTTCCTCGCCGGCAGGCCGCGTCTGCACGACGCGCTGCAAGGGCGCGCCGTGGGCGAGGACCTCCCGCCCGTGCTGCGCACCCAGCAGGTGGAGTGAGCCTTGGCTCGTCCTGCCCCGGAGAACTGGAGCGCTGAGGCGCTCCCGGTGCGAGGGAGCTCCCGATGCTCTTGCGGCGACTCGGCGTGGCCGAGGGCGCGCGGACGCCTCCCGCCACGGCCTGACACGAAACCGAACCGGAGGAGCGCCAGGCCGGCGTGCGCGTCACCCGAGCCCATCCGTGCCCCCCCAGATGAAAACGAGAACACGACATGACTGCTCCTCTCGCAACATCCTCCACCCCCGCCGCATCTCCGACTGGAGGCGTCTGGCGTCGGCGTCTGCCGGGCCTGGGGCTCGCCGCGGGGTTGGCGGTGGCCAGCTACTGGCTTGCCACGCTTCCAGGCCTCAAGGTGGTAGGGCCGCTCACGGTGGCGCTGCTCATTGGAATCACGCTGCGCACGGCCCTGGGGCTGTCTCCTGTCCTGGTGGAGGGCACGCGCTACTCGGCGCGCACGGTGCTGCGGTTGGGCATCGTGCTGATGGGGGCGCGGCTCGACTTCGGGCTGGTGGCGAAGGTGGGCCCTCGCGTGCTGCTGCTCGCCCTGGCCGTCATCGTCGGCGGCATCCTGGGGATCCGATGGGTGACGAAGCGCTTCGGCGTCCCGGAGAAGCTGGGCACGCTGCTGGCCGTGGGCACCTCCATCTGCGGCGCCAGCGCCGTGGTGGCCGCCAGCTCCGTCACCCGCGCCGACGAGGAGGACACCACGCTGGCGGTGGGCCTGTGTGGAATCCTCGGCACGGTGGGCGTGCTCTTCTACGTCTTCGTGGGGCCGCTGCTGGGGCTGAGCACCGCGCAGCTCGCCATCCTCTCGGGCGCCACGCTGCACGAGGTGGCGCAGGTGATGGCCGCGGCCTTCACCTGGGGCACCTCCGCGGGTGACCTGGGCACGCTGGTGAAGCTCACCCGCGTGGTGCTGCTGGCCCCCGCGCTGGTGGTGCTGGGGCTCGCCTCCGGCGCGGGCGGGAAGGTGCGCTACTCGCTGAAGGAGCCGCCCATTCCCTGGTTCGTCATCGGCTTCCTCGCCGTGGGCGTGCTGGGTTCGGTGGGCGTGCTGCCCGCGGCCGCCAAGGCCGGGCTCTCCACCGCCAGCGTCTTCCTCATGGTGATGGCCATGGCGGCCATGGGGTTGGGCACCCACCTGAGCATGGTCCGCCGCGCGGGCATGCGCGTCGTCTACGCGGGCCTCACCGGCTTCGCGGCCCTGGCGCTGTCCGCCTGGGGCCTCATCCAGTTGCTGTCCATCCAGTAATCCTTGGCCTGATCCGGAGTTCCTCGAATGAATCGCTTCCTGTTGCTGCTCGTCACCGCACTCGTCACCGCTCCCCTGGCCACGCTCGCCGCGCCGCCGTCCCAGCCTTCCCAGGCCACCGAGAAGAAGACGCCCGCGCGTCAGGGCAAGCTCGTCTTCGTCTCCACCACGGGCCTGGAGGACCTCGGCACCCTCTCCAGCTCCTTCCGGCACGCGAAGACGGCCAGGGAGTCCGGCTACCTCTCGGACGTGGTGTGGCTGAGCTATGGCCGTGCGGTGGTGGCGTTGGACCCGACGGTCAAGGCCGTGCCGGAGTCGGTCCGCAAGGAGGCCCAGGCCGCGAAGGCCGCGGGCGTACGGCTGGTGGCTTGCGGCCACGCGCTCGCGAAGTTCGGCATCGACCCGAAGAAGCTCCAGCCGGAGGCGGAGGTGGTGGACAACGGCGTCGCGGAGCTGTCGCGCCTGGTGGCCGAGGGCTATCAGGTCATCCGCTACTGATTAGAGCGCCTCAGCCGTCCCATGCGGAGTCGCTCGCACCCATGAGGCAGCTCTTGCGTGTCCCTTCAGCACCGGCGCCAGATTCCCGCTATGCATCCACATGAGGATGGCCCGGGTGGCATCCTGGCGGCCGGGCGCTCTGCGCCTCGGGCGTGACGGAGACATGTGGAGGAGGCGACCGGGTGATGTCGACGCGAACCGATGAGCAGCTGATGGAGGCCGCGCGCGCTGGCGACGACAAGGCGCTGGATGAGGTCCTCGCGCGCCACGAGAAGCAGGTGTACCGCTTTGGCCTGCGCATGTGCGGCTCGGAGGACGACGCCAAGGAGGTGCTCCAGGAGACGCTGCTCGCGGCCTTCCGGGGCATCCACGCGTTCCGGGGCGACGCGGAGCTGTCCACGTGGCTGTTTCAGGTGGCCCGCACGCACTGCCTCCGCCTGCGCCGCAAGCGCGTCGGAGCACCCGAGGACTTCCAGCCCCTCGACTCTCCCTCGGCCGCCCGCGTCGCCGCGGAGGAGGCCACCCCGGACGTGGTCTCCCATGCGCGGCAGATGGGGGAGGTGTTGCAGGCGGCCATCCTCGCGCTGCCGGAGGCCCACCGGGAGGTGCTCATCCTCCGGGACGTGGAGGGCCTGCCGGCGGAGGAGGCGGCGAAGGTGGTGGGCATCGAGGTGCGGGCGCTCAAGAGCCGGCTGCACCGCGCGCGGCTCCAGCTGCGCGAACACCTCTCCACGCTGATGGGGGAGGGCTCCGCGGAGCAGGCCCCTGCGTGCCCGGAGCTGGCGCGGGAGCTCTCCGAGTTCGCCGCGCAGGAGGTGGACCAGGCCACCTGCGTGCGTCTGGAGGACCACCTGTCGCGCTGCCCGCGCTGTACCGAGGCGTGCGATTCGCTCAAGCGCACGGTGTCCCTGTGCCGGCGCATTCCAGGGGATGAGGTGCCCGCGCCCGTGCGCGCGGCGGTGCGCCAGGCGCTGTCACGTGCGCTGCCCGCCTGAGCCCGCCCCCCCGCGAACATTCGGACATGAGGGGTGAATCCTCGTCACCCTTCCCAGGCTCATACCTCCATATCCATCGCATGGAGGTCGAGCGTGTCCCATCCGCATCACCAGGTGCTCATCATTGGCGGAGGTACGGCGGGGCTCACCGTCGCCGCACGGCTGCGGCGCAAGGGTGTGCGCGGCGTCGCCATCATCGAGCCCTCGGCCCACCACTACTATCAGCCCCTGTGGACGCTCGTGGGCGGCGGCGCCGCGGACATCGCCAGCACCGTGCGCCCCCAGGCCGACTACATCCCGAAAGGCACCCACTGGATTCAGGACTGGGCGGAGGAGGTGGACCCGGTGCGCCAGGAGGTGCGCACGCGCGGAGGGCTGAGCCTGGGTTATGACTTCCTCGTCGTCGCCCCGGGAATCCAGCTCGACTGGGACAAGGTGCCGGGCCTGCGCGAGGCGCTGGAGACACCGTACGTGTCGAGCAACTACGCCTTCCACCTCGCGACGAAGACATGGGAGATGGTCCGCGCCTTCAAGGGCGGCACGGCCCTCTTCACCCACCCGGCCACGCCGGTGAAGTGCGCGGGGGCGCCGCAGAAGATCATGTACCTGGTGGCGGACCACCTGCGCCGCAGCGGGCTCGCGGAGCGCTCGCGCGTCGTCTTCGGCTCGGCCGGCAAGGCCATCTTCGGGGTGAAGCCGTTCGCGGAGGTGCTCGAGGGGGTCGTGGAGCGCTACGGCATCGACACGCGCTTCGGCCACAACCTGGTGGAGGTGCGCCCCGAGCAACGCGAGGCGGTCTTCGCCGTGACGCGGGATGGGCAGGAGGAGCGGGTGGTCATCGGTTACGACATGCTGCACGTCACGCCCCCGCAGAGCGCGCCCGACTTCATCAAGCGGAGCCCGCTCGCCCACCAGCACGGGCCGTGCGCGGGCTGGGTCAAGGCGCACAAGCACACCCTGCAACACCCCGACCATCCGAACGTCTTCGCGCTCGGGGACGCGAGCGACCTGCCCACCTCCCGCACGGGAGCGGCCATCCGCGCGGAGGCCCCGGTGCTGGTGGAGAACCTGCTCGCCGTCATGGAGGGGAAGGCGCCCACCGCCCGGTACAACGGCTACGCCTCCTGCCCGCTCGTGACGGGCTACGGGAAGCTGCTGCTCGCCGAGTTCGACTACGACGGCAAGCCCGCGCCCAGCATCCCGCTCATCAACACCCTGGTGGAGCGGCGCGACATGTGGATGCTCAAGAAGTACGGGCTGCCGCGCATGTACTGGGACCTGATGCTCCGCGGGCGCGCGTAGCGCCCGACGCAGGGCCCGCCTTACGAGGCCGTGAAGGGCAGCGCGGCCACCGTGACGGTGCCCGCGCCTTCGCCCAGCGTCAGCTCCGTGCCCGGCTCCAGCGAGTCGCGGTGCACGTAGCCCAGCGCCACCCGCTGGCCCTTCACCGGGGACGTCACCACGCTGGTGACCCAGCCCACCTTCTTCTCCCCGCGGCGCAGCTCCGTGCCGGGCGCCACGTCCTGCTCACCCAGCAGCAGCCCCGCCAGCTTGCGGTTCATGTGCCCGCGGAAGGTGGCCCGGGCGATGACCTCCTGCCCGATGTAGCAGCCCTTGTTGTAGGAGATGGCGTTCGTGAGGTTCGCCTCCAGCGGGATGGTGGTGTCCACCATGTCCTGCCCGTAGCGCGGCACCCCCGCCTCCACCCGGACGAGCTCCAGCGCGTCGAACCCCAGCGGCTTCAGCCCGTGCGCCCCGCCCGCCTGGACCAGCGCCGCCCACACCGCTTCCAGCCCCCCGCGCGGCACCAGCACGTCCACGCCGGACAGCCCGCCCGGCAGCGCCGTCCCCAAGAGCCACACCTCCTGGCCCGCAATGGACGCCTTGCGGCTGGACAGGGGCGCCGGGAGCTCCAGGGGGCCGCCCGGGACGGCGGCCAGCACCTGGGCCGTCCGGGGGCCGAGCAGCTTGAGCCAGGCCTGGTCCGGCGTGCCGTCGTGCAGCTCCGCGTCCTCGGAGATGAGGTATTTGTCCAGGAACTCCCGCACCTTGGCGCCCAGGCCGGGCTCCAGGTCCAGCAGGAGGTCATCCTCCCGCTTGAGGATGCGCGCATCTCCCACCATGGAGCCCTTCACCGTGAGGAAGGCGGCATAGGCGGCCGAGCCCACCGGGAGGTTCTTCACCTCCTGGGTGACCATGCCGTGGAGGAAGGAGGCGCGATCCTCCCCCGTTATCCGGAGGATTTCGCGGTAGGACGCATCGTGCAGTGCCACTGCGTCACGGGCCGCGCCATACTCCGCGCCTACGTCTCCATACCCGGCCACGACCTCGCGGCCGCCCACCGAAATGAAGCGGGCACCCACCTGCTCGTGAACAAAATGCAGCGTCAGCGGTTCCATGCCCGTCGCTATATAGAGGCGCAGGAGCGGATGCCACGATGGATGTGAAGCAGCTTTCGGCCTTCCAGGGCTTCTCTTTAGAGAAGCTCCAGAAGCACACCGTCTTCCAGTCGGGTCGCTTCTTCCTCGACGTCTACTGCCTGGCCCCGGGCCAGGCGCAGAAGCCCCACCGGCACGCCACGTCCGACAAGGTGTACCTCGTGCTGGAGGGGAGCTGCCGCTTCCGCATCGGCGACGAGGAAGCGGCGCATGGCCCCGGTTCCACCCTCTTCGCCCCCGCGGGCACCGAACACGGCGTCGTCAATGACGGCCCGGACAACGCCCGCCTCCTCGTCCTGATGACCCCGCCTCCGGAGCACGCATGAGC
>NZ_RAWC01000207.1:0-16149 GCF_003611685.1 Corallococcus sp. CA049B
GCTTGGGGCCGGGGACCTGCTTCAAGGCCTGCTCCAGCGTGTCCGCCCACTCCAGCAGGCACGAGGGGTCGACGACGAAGGTGACCTCCACGCGGGCCTTCACGCTGGAGTAGTACAGCGTGAAGGCCGGTTTGTAGGGGCCGCAGGACATGTCGTCGCGCATGCCGACCTCCATCGTGCAGGTGGCTTCGTATCCCTCCGGTTCCAGGTCCACGCTGAAGTCCTCCTGGGTGCGCTGCCAGTGGCGCAGCTCGTCCAGGAGGTCCTCGAGGCGGTCCCGCAGCACGACCACCTGCGAGAGCCGGAACGCATGGTCCTCGACCACCTTGCCGGAGGGGACTCCATCCGGGGTGAAGGCGTTTCCCGTACTGCGCAGCTCGAGGAGCAAGCAAGGCTCCTCGCGGATGCGCACCGGGCGCAGGATGACGCCCTCCAGGGTGTCATCGCCAGCGTTCGAGGGAAGGCGGAAGGTCATGTGCAAGCCCGCGTCCTGACGCGCCTCACGGCGTGGAGCTGACAGGGGTCACCAGCAGCCGGACGGCCTCCACGACGGAGCGGCGCCGCCGGCGGAACTCCGCGGGCGTGGGCGGCGTGGCCGTGGCGCAGTAGGACAGCGGGAAGGCCCACGTCTTGGACAGCGCCAGCACCAGCGCCAGCAGCTCGTCCGCCGAGAAGTGCTTCGACACCAGCCCCTCCTTCTGCGCCTTGGCGATGGCGGCCGCCTTGTGCTGATTGCTGCGCGCGACCGGCTCCGGGATGTCCACGGTGGGGCCGTGCTCCAGCTCGTACCAGGTGGCCAGGTGCAGCACCTGCGGCCGGGCCTGGAAGCCGTCGAACAGCCGCCCCGCGTAGGCGGGCAGGTCCGCTGCGTCGATGGGCGTCTCGTGTGCCACCTCTGCCAAGGGGCGCGCGCGCGCGGTGTTCGTAAGTCGCCGCTCGCACCGTGAGCACAGGTGCCTTCCGCCTGCCTTGACACTTCTGGGGGTGGTCGTGAGGATGCAAATCATTATCAATTTTGAGCCAAGAGACGGGGTCGCGCGGTGGACGCGATGTTGAGCCTCGCCGCGCTGTGCTTCTGCGTGTCGGCGGTGTCGTGGATGGGCGTGGGTGGCCGCGCGCGGTGGATCGCGGCGGTGCCGGGGCTTGCGTCGCTGGGGTGCTGCGTGGGCGACTTCGGGTGGGTGGCGGGGCTGCTGGTGCTGCTGGTGCTGGCGATGACGGCGGCCTCGGCGCTGGTGCTGGTGCTGTCGCCCCGGCACTCGCGTGCGCGCACGTTCGCGTGGGTGAGTGGCGTGGTGGGGCTGGTGCCGGTGGCGCTGATGGGCGTGGGCCGATGAGCGAGGGACGCGGAGACAAGGCGGCGAACCACTCCGTCGCGCGGACGCTGGCGACGGTGCTGGGGGCTCCGCTCGCGGCGTTCGCGGTGGGCGCGGCGGTGATGGCGTTCCTGCCGGTGTCGGGGCCGTGGGCCTTCGCGCTGGGCTTCCACATGGTGTTGCCCGTGTGGGTGGGGCTCGCGTGCGCGCTGCCACTGGCCAGGAACGGCCGGGTGGCATGGGGCGTGTGTCTGGCGGTGGTGGTGCCGGTGGCCGTCGCGCTGGTCGTGCGAGGGCCGCGATGAAGCTGTCGCCCCGGACGTTCCGCATCCAGTTCGACCTGCATGCATGGGCGGGCGTCATCGCCAGCCTGTTCCTGTTCGTCATCTTCTTCTGTGGCGTCTTCGCGATGTTCCGCGAGGAGCTGGAGGTGTGGCAGGAGCCCGCGCTCCACGTCGCGCCGCCCTCGGAGTCATCGCCGTCGTTCGACCTGATGCTCGAGCGGGTGCGGGAGCAGGGGCCGCTGCCGCGAGGCGCGCACGTGGGGATGCTCACGCACGAGGAGACGCGGTTCATCACCGCGTACCTCTTCGAGCCCACGGGGATGCGAGTGCTGTGGCTGGACCCGCTCACCGGCACCGCGCTGCCGGAGCGCAGCCGGTTGGCGAGCGAGCTGTACTGGATGCACTTCTTCTACCGGGTGCCCTGGGGGATGGAGTTCTCGGGGCTGGTGTCGGTGGCGCTGCTGGTGGCGCTGGTCAGCGGCCTGTGGATCCACCTGAAGGACCTGCGCGCGCAGTGGTGGCGCTTCCGGCCCACGGTGAAGCCGCGCTTCTCCGCGTCGGATGCGCACAAGGTGCTGGGCGTCTTCGGGCTGCCGTTCACCGCGATGCTGGCGTGGACGGGGGCGGTGTTGTGCCTGGCAGGGCTGGCGGCGCAGGGCTTCGGGCGCACGGTGTACCGGGGGCAGGCGGACCGGGTGACGCAGCTGCGCGGCTACAGCGTGCCCGTGCGGGAGGCGGCGGGGAAGGACGCGCCCATGCTGTCGCTGGACACGGTGGTGGACCGGGCGCGTGCGTCGGTGCCGGGCGCGGAGGGCACCCCCCGCTACGTGGAGCTTCACGGCTACGGCGATGCGCGCGGTTGGGCGGGCGTGTACTTCCAGTTAGCCCCGCTGGGGCCGGACCACTTCGCGCACGTGGACAGCGTGAGCGGGGAGACGTTCGGGTCGAGCGTGGAGTCCCGCACGCCGAACTTCACCTTCGAGCGGCTGCTCTTCGATCTACACGCGGGCCGGTTCGCGGAGGCGCTGATGAAGCCGCTCTACGCGCTGCTCTCGCTGGCGATGTGCGCGGTGCTCGTCACCGGAAACCTCATCTGGCTGGAGCGCCGGGATCCGCTGCGCGCGCGGAGGGGTAATCGCGTGCTGGAGCGGCTGACGGTGGGCGTGTCCGCGGGGCTCGCGTTCGGCACGGCGGTGTACTGCATCGCGAACCGGGTGTTGCCGTGGGCGATGGCGCGGCGGGCGGACTGGGAGTTCGGCCTGTTCCTGGGCGCGTGGGTGCTCGGCGTCGTTATCGCGCTCGTGCCGCGAGGGTCATCACGCCGGGTGGGCAGCGTCCTGTCCGCGGTCGCCGCGGTGCTGTTCGGCGCGGTGGTGGTGGGCGACGTCGTGACGCAGGACGCGAACCTGTTCACGGCGCTGTCGCGCGGTCTGCCCCCGGTGTTCATGGCGGAGGCGTTCCTGGCCGCGATGGCGCTGGGGTGCGGCGGGCTCGCGTGGGGCCTGCGCGGACGGAAGACAGCGGCGCCTGTGTCCGGTGGTGCCACGCCCGAAGGGCCCCTCGTCAAAGCGTGAGCCCCGAGCGGCTGCGAAGCACGGTAGGGCGCCAGAAGGACTTCCCAGCAGCGCGGTCGTGAGGCCTGAAATGCACGATGCACGCCAGGCCCCAAGCGCCCATGCGGTCCACCTCGCATCCGAGGCGCCCCCCTTGGGCTCGGTCTTCCAAAACCTGTCCGACAGTCGGACAGGTTCGTGCTGCGAAGGGGGATGCCAGTTCCGGAGCAGCGGACCTCCAAAACCTGTCCGACAGTCGGACAGGTTCCCGCTGCCAGGGGCAGCCCTCGCTGGCGCTGGCCTCAAAACCTGTCCGACAGTCGGACAAGTTCTCGATGCCCGGGTGGAAGGCCCCGAGCCACCGAGTCCCAAACCTGTCGGACAGTCGGACAGGACCCTGATGTTTGGGCGGAGCAGGGGCTCCTCCGTGGCTCGGACTCTCAAAACCTGTCGGACAGTCGGACAGGTTTTCGCTGTCCGGGCGGAAGGACCACCGGGCCCTGGGGGGCAAACCTGTCGGACAGTCGGACAGCTTCGTACTGCTCGGATGGCGGAGCGACCCACTGCGCCGCGGACTTCCGATCCTGTCCGACAGGTTCGAACTGCCCGGGCGGACCGGCGCCCCGCTCCACGGACTTCAAAACCTGTCCGACTGTCGGACAGGTTCTTGCTGCTCGGGCGGCCCGGTGGTCCTCCCCCTGGCGTGACTTCCAAACGGGTCTGGCAGTCGGACAGGTTTCGGTTGCCCGGCCGGAGCGGCGTGCCCCGAGCTACGGGGGGAGGGCGAAGCCCGTTCGATGGGGACCGTCAGAAAGTTCGTCCGCACGCGGTGGGCCGCCGCAGTCATTCAAACCTGTCCGACAGTCGGACAGGTTTTCTCGGTGCGCCGCTGACGGGGTGTCCCGGTGGGGTTCTCACCTTCTCACCCATGGGGACAACCTGTGTGTCCGCGGGCCTGGCGCTCGGGGAGAAGTCCCTTCAACGCGTGACCGGGGGGCTTCCCGCGTCTCGAGGCGTGCGGCTGGGAACGACTTGGGGCCCTTGCTGGCGGAGATGTGCCAGGCGAGGGCCCCTTGGATGCAAGCGTGAGTGAGGGCTTCAGGCCCTCGCGGCTACCAGGTGTAGCCGACCGTGGCGGACGCGCGGCGGCGCTCGCCGTAGAAGCAGGCCGCCGCGGAGCTGCAGGAGGACACGTAGGTCTTGTCCGCCACGTTGGAGGCGTTGATGGCCGCGCGCCACGGGCCTCGCTCGTAGTGCACGCTCGCGTCCACCAGCGTGAAGCCTGGCACTTCCAGCGTGTTCTCTCGGTCCGCGTAGGAGCTGCCCACGCCGCGCACGCCCGCCGCCGCTCCGAAGCCTCGCAGCGCTCCGTCCTGGAACGTGTAGTCCAGCCACAGCGACGCCAGCACCTCCGGCACACCCACCGGACGCTTGCCCAGCTCCAGGTCCGCACCTTCCGTGATCTCCAGCGAGTACAGCGACGCGGAGCCAATCAGGCTCAGTCCGCGCAGCAGCGTGGCGTTGGCCTCCACCTCGAAACCGCGCGAGCGGACCTCGCCAATCTGCAACGGGTTGAAGGCTCCGTCCGTCGTCACGAAGTTCTGGCGCTTCAGCTCGAACACCGACAGGCCCACCAGAACCGGGAATGCATCCGGCTGGTACTTCACGCCCGCTTCAAGCTGCTGGCCCTTCTCCGGCTCGAAGAGCGAGCCGTCCGACTTCGTCCCGGCCACCGGGTTGAACGACTTGGAGACGCTGACGTACGGCGCGACGCCGAAGTCGAAGCGGTAGAGCAGACCCGCGCGGCCACTGAAGGCGCTCTCGCTGCCGTCGTAGCTGGACGTGGGCGCGAGCTCGTTGTCCACGTCCATGCCCACCCAGTCATGACGCCCGCTCAGCACCAGGCTCAGCCGGTCGCCGATGCGCAGCTGGTCCTGGAGGTAGACGCCCAGCTGGTTCTGCGTGGACTGGTTCAGCGTGTAGCGCGTCTCCGTGGGCGTGTAGTCGCCGCGCCCGGGGTTGAGCAGGTCCAGCGGCGCGCCCGCCTCGTAGCCCTGCTCGTCGTTCAGCACGTAGTGCTTGAAGTCCACGCCCGCGAGCACCAGGTGGCGCACGGGGCCGGTGCTGAAGCGCACGTCGCCCTGCGTGTCCACCGTGAAGAGGTTCGCGGCCGGCCGGGTGACGAAGTTGCCGCGCGACAGCTGCGCGTCCGCCGGCTCACCCGCGTAGCCCACGCCGTAGAGCGTCTGGAAGTCCAGGTCCAGGTGCGCGTAGCGCAGGTTCTGCCGCAGCGTGAAGGTGTCGTTGAAGCGGTGGGAGAACTCGTAGCCCGCCCAGGACTGGTTGCGCTGGAAGTGGTCCAGGCTCTTGTCGCTGGTGAAGAGGTCGGTGGGGATGCGGCCATGGGGCGCGTCCACCACGGTGCCCACGTAGGGCAGGAAGTTCTGACCCTGCGTGCGGTCCGCCAGGAAGCTGCCGTGCAGCGTCAGCGCCGTGTTCTCCGTTGGCGCCCAGGTGAGGGCCGGCGCGATGAAGAGCCGGTTGTTGTCCGTCTCCTCCACCTGCGTGCCGCCGCCGCGCGCCAGCGCCGTCACCCGGTAGCGCCAGTGGTTGCCCGAGTCGATGGCGCCGCCCAGGTCCACGGCCGCGTAGCCGTTGGCGAACGCATTGACGCCCAGCTCCACGTGCCGGATGTGCCCTTCCACCGGCGGACGCTTGCCCACCATGTTGAGCAGACCGCCCGGAGACGTGCCGCCGTACAGCACGGAGGAGGGGCCGCGCACGGTCTCCACGCGCTCCAGGCCAAAGGTCTCCAGGCGCCAGGTGGCGAAGCTGCTGGAGTACAGCTGGAGCCCGTCCAGGAAGTAGCCGCCCTCCTGGGACGTGAAGCCGCGAATCAGGAACCAGTCGTTGCGAGGGTCCGCGCCGAACGTGTCCGAGCGCACGCCCGGCGTGTAGCGCGTGGCCTCCGTCACGGACTGCACCTGCTGCGCGTCCATCTGCGCCCGGCCCACCACCGACACCGACTGCGGCGTGTCGCCAATCGCGGTGTCCGTCTTCGTGCCGCTGCCGCTGCGGCGCGCGGTGTAGCCCTGCACCGGGCCGTTGGCGCGCTCGCTCTCCACCACCACCGTGGGCAGGTCGTAGACGCCGTCGTCCGTGGGGGCGGCGGTGGGCTCCGGGTCCGAGGCCTGCGCCGGGGACTCCTGGAGCGCGGCGGGCTCCTGCGCCAGGGCAGGGGACGCGAGGAGGGAGAAGGTGGCGCCAAGCAGCGCCCCCGGGACGAGGCGGCGCGGACGGCCGAGGAACAGAGTGGGCATGTTGAGAATGATTTGCGAAATCAGGGGGATGGCCTGTCGCGTAACACGCGCCCCCTGAGGCGGCAAGCCGGGAGTCGCCCACGCCCTCCCGGTCCTCGCCACGCCACACCGGATGTCTGCATTCAAGGCCCCGGGTATGTGTTTACCCGGAGCCGTCTTTCCCTGGTGTCCGGAGGTCCGGGGTTCAGACGCGCTCGACGCGAAGCTTCGCGGGGAGGCCGTTGAGGCTGGCCTCCTCCTCCGTGCCGGTGAGCCCCTCGGGGCCCACGTGGATTTCGGAGGCGAGCGTCTCGCGAGCAATCTCCTCGCGGGCGGCGTCGACGACGCGCTTCACGCGGTCATCGCCGTCCACCCACAGGCGGATGCGGTCGGTGTAGCCCAGGTTCATGTCCTTGCGGGAACCCTGCACGCGCGCCAGCAGCTCGCGCACCAGGCCTTCGTCCACCAGGGCTTCCGTGAGCTGCGTGTGCATCACCACCACGCCCACGCCTCCGCCCGCGGCGGCGTAGCCCGGCTGCGCCTCCACCAGCGTCTCCAGCTCCTCGGCGGGGAAGACCATGTCCTCGCCGCCCACGTTCAGGGCGACCTTGCCCGTGGTGAGCAGCTCCTGGTGCAGGGCGCGGCCGTCGCCTGAGTCGAACGCCTTGCGCACCGGCGCGAGCTTGGGGCCCAGCCGGCTGCCCATGGCGCGCAGGTTGGGACGCACGCGGTAGCGCACCACGTCCGCCTCCGGGCTGCCCGGCTCCACCAGCTTCACGGTGTGCACGTTCAGCTCGTCGCTGATGAGCGCCTGGTACACCGCCACGCGCTCCGTCAGCTCACGGCGCGACAGGATGACGTCCGCGCGCGACAGCGGCTGGCGCACCTTGAGCCGGTTGTCCGTGCGGACCTTGAGGCCCAGCGACACCAGCTCGCGCACGGCGCCCATCTCCGCGGCCAGCCCCTCGTCGATGAGGCTCGCGTCCACGTCCGGGAAGCGCGCCAGGTGCACGCTCTCCGGCTGCGCCGCGCCCCACGGCTTGCCCACCAGGTTGCCCCACATCTCGTCCGCGAAGAACGGGATGAACGGGGCGGACATGGCGGTGATGGTGGTGAGCGCTTCGTAGAGCGTGAAGTACGCGTCCTGCTTGTCCTGCTCGAAGCCCGGCGCCCAGAAGCGCTCGCGGCTGCGGCGCAGGTACCAGTTGGACAGCGCGTCCACCAGCGCCACCATCCGCTGGGCCGCGTCGTAGACCTGGTACGTGTCCAGCGCCTTCGCCACGTCGCGCAGGGTGAGCTGCACCTCGGAGAGGATCCACCGGTCCAGCACCGGCCGGGCCTTCACCTCGCGCCAGCCCTGGCTCTCGCGGATGGCCAGCCACGGGGCCTCCGTGCTGGAGGCGGTGCCCTTCGCCGGGTTGAACCCGTCGATGTTCGCGTAGATGGTGAAGAACGAGTAGACGTTGCGCAGCTTGACCTGGAAGTCCTTCTGCAACAGCCGCACGTTCGCCAGCGAGTGGCGCGTGTTGGACCAGGTGGGGCTGGCCGCGTAGAAGAACCACCGGAACGCGTCCGCGCCCGGCGCCTTGGTGGCGGGGTCCTTGAGCACCACGCGCTCGGTGGCCGCCAGCCGGGGCACCTCCACCGGCATCACGTCCACGCCGCGCGCGGAGGGCTTCACGTCCAGCTGCTGAAGCTCCTGCGGCGCCAGCAGCACCACGCGGCGTTTGAGCTTCTTGTGCACCTTCACCGTCACCGTGACGGGCTTCTCCGGCCGGTCCGGGCGGAAGAGCTGCACCTTCGCGCCCTCCTGCGTGTCCAGGCCCTCCAGGTCCTCGCGCGCGATGAGCGCCACGCCGGGCTCCGCGGGGACGCCGGCCTCCGTGGCGGTGAGCACCGCGAAGTCCATGCGCACCTCGTCCAGGATGATCTCCGGCGGGGTGTAGTTGCCCTTGGACTTGGACTCCTTCTTGCCCTCCTTGTCGGAGACGTGGCCCAGCACGATGCAGCTCTTGTACGGCATGGGCCACTCGCGCTTGGGCGTCAGGCCCATGCGCTTCTGCGTCTCCTCGTCGAAGAGGAGCGTGCTCACCATCAAGAGCGAGTAGAACCAGCCGCGCGTCTGGTCGATGGCCTCAGAGATGAAGTCCGCCGGGAACGCGCGGTTGAAGATGGCCTGCGAGCCTTCCGCGTGCGGGAAGCCCCACTGCGCGAAGGGCATGCAGCCGGAGTCGAACCACACGTCCACCACTTCCGGGACGCGCTGGAACTTCCCGCCGGAGCCGGCCTTCTCGTACGTCACCTTGTCGATCCACGGCTTGTGGACCAGCAGGTGCTCCGCGTTGGACTCGTGCGGCTTGCCGGCGAGGAACGCCTTCAGCTCCGCCTCCACGGCGGCCACGTTGTTGCCCGGCTTCTGGCGCAGCTCCGCGATGGAGGCCACGGCCTCCGTCTCACCCGTCTCCGAGTGGATCCACAAGGGCAGCGGCGTGCCCCAGTAGCGCTCGCGCGACAGGGCCCAGTCCACGTTGTTGGCCAGGAAGTCGCCGAAGCGGCCGTCCTTGATGTTCTCCGGGACCCAGTTGACCTGCTGGTTGTTCGCCTTCGCCTGCTCGATGACGGAGGTGGTGCGGATGTACCAGGCGGGGCGGGCGTACTGGATGAGCGGGTCTTCGTCCGCGCGCCAGCAGAAGGGGTACTCGTGGCGGTACTGCTCCGTGTGGATGAGCAGCCCGCGCTCCTTCAGGTTGCGCTGCAGGTCCTTGTCCGCGTCCTTCACGAAGCGGCCGGCGACGAGCGGCACCTCTTCGGAGAACGTGCCGTCCGGCTTCACCGCGCAGCGCATGCCCAGCGCGTCCGGGTCCTGGAAGCGCGTGGCGTCCTTGCGGTAGGCCTTGTAGTCGTCCTCGCCAAAGGCGGGCGCCGTGTGGACGATGCCCGTGCCGCTGTCCAGCGTGACGAAGTCCGCCGCAATCACGCGCCAGCCCACCGTGTCCTGCCCGCCGTCCTTCAGGGGCAGCGTGGCGTCCGCCTCCTTCGCGAAGTACGTGTCGAAGGGCGGCGTGTAGCGCTTGCCCACCAGGTCGCTGCCCTTCTGCGTGGACAGCACGGGCAGGTCCTTCTTCAGCTTCTTGGCCAGCTCCTCGCGCAGCGCGGCGGCGAGGATGAGCTTGCGGTCGCCCGCGTCCACCGTGACGTAGTCCACGGACGGGTTCACGGCCGCGTACATGTTGGACGGCAGCGTCCAGGGCGTCGTCGTCCAGATGAGCAGCGACGTGTCCGGAGCGTCGCGCAGCGGGAAGGCCACGTAGACGCTGGGGTCGTCCACCGTCTTGTAGCCCAGGCCCACTTCGGCCGCGGACAGCGCGGTGCCGCCGCGCGGCCACCACCACACCACCTTGTGGCCCTGGTACAGCAGGCCCTTCTTGTAGAGCTCGGAGAGCGCCCACCACACGCTCTGCACGAAGCCGCGGTGATAGGTGACGTAGGCCTCGTTGAGGTCCACCCAGAAGCCGATGCGCTGGGTCAGCCGCTCCCACTCCGACGTGTAGCGGAACACGGACTCGATGCAGCGCTCCGTGAAGGGCTCCACGCCGTACTTCTCGATCTCCGCCTTGCCGTGGATGCGGAGCTCCTTCTCCACCTCCACCTCCACCGGCAGGCCGTGCGTGTCCCAGCCCGCCTTGCGCGGCACGTAGTGGCCTCGCATGGTCTGGTAGCGAGGGAACAGGTCCTTGATGACGCGCGTGAGGACGTGGCCGTTGTGGGGCAGGCCGTTCGCGGTGGGCGGGCCTTCGTAGAAGACGAAGGAGGGCTTGCCTTCGTTCGCCTTGAGCGATTTCTCGAAGATGCCGCGCTCCTTCCAGAAGGCCAGGATGCGGCGCTCCTCGGCCGGGAAGTCCATCTCCACGGGGACCGCGTTGAACAGGGGCGAAGGCGTTTCAGGCATGGTGGCCGCTTGATACCACCGGCCCGGCCCTTTGGCAGTGAATCCAGGGCCTTGCGAACCTGCCCGCACGCCGGTGGACAGATTCGCCTAAGCTGAAATTCGTGCAATTCATGCACAGAAGGTGGCACCCTGGCCGCTCCCCGGACAGCCGCTGGAGGTCCCCGCGTGACGCACGTCCCCCCGAAGCCATCCCTCTCCTTCCTGCTGGCGGCGCTGGTGCTGTGCCTGGGCGCAAGCCGCGCGAGCGCCCAGGTGTCCCGGACGCTGAGCACGCCGGGCCCCACGGCGCAGGCGCAGAAGGTCTACAACCTGCTGACGGACCTGGAGAACAACAGCCGCAACGGCGGGACGAAGCAGACCATCATGGGCCAGCACTGCGAGGCCCAGAAGGAGGCCTACGCGGGCGAGTACTGGGTGAAGGTGGGGGACATCTCCGGCCGCCGCCCGGGCTTCGTGGAGTTCGACTTCGGGCCGGGCAATTACCGGAACACGTACGCGGAAGCCTACGTGGACTACGCGGTGGGCTTCGCGCGCGACCGCTTCATCTACGGCGAGGGCATCGTGGGGTTCAGCTTCCACATGTCCTATCCGGGCGCGTCCGTGAAGAGCTGGCCGAACAACTTCCGGCAGTCATGGATGGACTACAACTGGTTCGGCCGGGTCATCAACTGGCAGGCCAACACGGCGGAGTACCAGGCGCTGCTGAGGGACTTGTCCTTCGCGGCGGACAAGCTCGCGTACCTCCAGCAGCAGGGCGTGCCGGTCCTGTACCGCCCCTTCCACGAGATGAACAAGAAGGGGAGCGCGTCACCGTTCTGGTGGGCGAACCAGGACCCGGCTCAGTACAAGCAGCTCTGGAACATCACGCACGACTACCTGGTGAAGACGCGCGGTCTGAAGAACCTCATCTTCGTCTGGTCGCCGTACGAGTGGGACGGCACCTACGGCGGGGACCCGTGGAACTACTACCCAGGCAACGACCGCGTGGACGTGGTGGGCGTGGACATCTACCACGGCAATCCCTACTTCCCGGCGCAGTTCTACACGGGGCTCGCGGGCTACAACAAACCGCGCATGCTGGCGGAGACGGACAAGCTGCCGGTGCGCTGGGGTGACAGCCGTTACGGCACGGTGTCCGAGCTGGACGCGCGCCCGTGGGCCATCTACTCCATCTGGGGCGACTCGCTCGTCTACAACCTGGGCACGACGAGCCCCAACGACTGGAACGTGTCCAGCAGCTACAAGGCCATCAAGGACACGTATGGCTATTACAGCACGTACTGGCGCGTGCTGACCGGCGGGAGCAACGCGACCTACAACTGGGGCGCGCTGCGCTAAAGAAGCACCGAGCCTCACCAGTCCGTGGGGCGGTAGTCCTTGAAGAAGTTGCCCCAGACATACTCGCCGGTGTTCACGGCGGTGATGATGGGGTCCACGATGCGCGCGGCCCCGTCCAGGATGTCCAGCGGGGGCTGGAAATCCAGCTCCTGCACCTTGCGCTCGGCATGCTGCGCGGGGTCTTCGTCCGTCACCCAGCCGGTGTCCGCCGCGTTCATGAAGATGTTGTCCCTCGCGTAGTCCGACGCGGAGGTGAGCGTCATCATGTTCAGCGCGGCCTTGGCCATGTTGGTGTGCGGGTGTTTGTCCGTCTTGGTCCACCGGGAGAAGCTGCCCTCCATGGCGGACACGTTGACGATGTGGCCCGGCCGCGAGCGGTCCTTGAGCATCAGCGGCTTCAACTTCCCGCACAGGATGAAGGGCGCCACCGCGTTCACCAGGTGCACCTCCAGCATCTCCGCGGTGCGCACCTCCGACAGCTTGAGGCGCCAGGAGTTCGTGGCCCGCAGGTCCACCTGCTGGAGGTCCGCGTCCAGCCTTCCTTGAGGGAAGAGGGCTTGCGTGTCGCCCTCCTGCTCCATCGCGTAGGGCAACAGCGACAGCGCGGCGGAGGAGTGGATGCCCAGCGCCGGGTCGCTGCTGCGCCAGTTCGCCACGGGCAGTGACGCGTTGCCCACGTCGCCCGGGCCCAGCGCGGGACGGAGCGCGGCGACGCAGGCCTCATGGCCCGCGAGCAGCGCGCGCAGCCGTGGGTCCAGGGTGTCCACGTCGCGCAGTTCCCCGTCCAGCAGGTGCTGGTAGAAGCCCGGGGGCCGGCGCACGGTCTGCGCGGCGTTGTTGATGAGGATGTCCAGCCGCTCGTGCGTCTGTTCGATGTGGCGCGCGAACAGCTCCACGCTGGGCGCGTGGCGCAGGTCCAGGCCGTGCACCTGGAGCCGGTGGGCCCAGTCCGCGAAGTCCGGCTCGCGCGCGTAGCGGTGCACCGCGTCCTGGGGGAAGCGCGTGGTGGCGATGACCGTCGCCCCCGAGCGCAGCAGCATCAGCGACGCCTGGAAGCCAATCTTCACCCGCGCGCCGGTGATGAGCGCCACGTGGCCCTGGAGGTCCGCGCGCTGCGTGCGCCGGGCGTAGTTCAGGTCCCCGCACGGGATGCACATGGCGTCGTAGAAGAAGTGGACCTTGCGGAACTCCACCTTGCACACGTAGCACTTGCGCGGGACCTCCAGCAGGCGCTCCGGCGCGGCTTCCGGGGGCGGCGCGGGCAGCACGGGCAGGGTGAGCACCGGCGCCTTGCGCAGCATGCGGATCTCCGTGCTGGAGCGCACGGCGCGGTCGTTGGCGCGCTGCGCGTCCTTGCGCTCCTTCTTGAGCGCGTTCGCGAGCCGGGTCTTCGAGGCCTTGTCCGGGTGGACGAGCCGGCCCGCGGCGGCCAGCAGGGCGTGGTGGTCCTCCTCTGGGATGCGGCGCAGGAGCACGCGGTGCTCGGCGAGCGTGCTGAGCAGCTCCGTGGCGCGGCGCACGTCCTCGGCGCGGATGTCGGGGGGCAGGGCCGTGTCGGGTTCGGGCGACGACGGCGGGAGGTTCTCGACGGCCAGGTTCTTCACGCCCTGGTGCTTAACCCTTCCGGGCGGTCCGGGGAAAGGCGCGGCGCGAAGGGCGGCCGGTAGGACGCCACGCGGGCGGGCGATGACGCGCCCGGGGACCGCTCAGGGGGCTTTCCCGGCCGTCCCGGAGGCGGCCGGCGCGGCCCCGTCCCGCTCCAGGCGGACGACGCCGTCGGCCCGGTAGAACTGGCGGTAGAACCAGGCGTTCCGGCTGACGATGTCGTTCAGGATGCGCACGGACAGGTCCGCGTCCATGAAGCTCCCGGGCGCGGACAGCTGGGGCGAGACCCGGTGCGGGAACTTGAAGTGGTAGTGCGAGTCACTCTCGTGGGTCCGCTGGGTGATGCGCTCCAGGGAGAGCGTCTCCGGCTGCGCGCCCAGCCACCGGAGGACCTCCTCCGTGTACCCGCTCGGGTCCTTGATGAACGACTCGAAGCGCCAGAAGAACAGGTTCGCGCGGAGGTCCGGGACGTCGTTCAGGTTCGCGAGCGCCCGGAGCGGACCTCCGACGGTGCCCGTGTGGGCGAACAGCTGCGTCGCCCGCGCCTCCACCAGGTTCTGCTCCAGCTGGCCGGGGAAGGTCAGCAGCAGCGTCTTGCGGTGCTGGAGCTCGATGCTCTTGTAGATGTCCCGCAGGTCCCTCAGGCAGACGATCATCTTGAAGTCCGGGTAGAGCTCCCGGAGCGTCTCCACGATGAAGAGCCAGTAGCGGCTCTTGTCCACCGTGAAGGGCTGCTCCGTGTCGCTGGACCAGGCCTCCATGAACGCGCGGGTCGCGCGTCCCAGCCGCCGGTAGACCTGCTCGAAGTCCGTGTCGAGCTGCGCGAGCAGCGCGGCGTCCTGGCTCCAGCTCTGCCGCATCGACTCCACCAGGGACGACAGGGGCGAGGTCGGGGTCGCGTGAATCTGGGCGTGCATCCCCAGGATGTTGCACAGCAGCGTCGAACCGCTCCGGGGCAGCCCGGTCAGGAACACCAGCGACCTTTTCATGGTGAGGCTCCGGTGGCGGAGGCCCGGCCTCGCCGCCCGGGATTGTCCGCGACGCACCCGCCCCCGGCAAGTCGCATGTTTCAGGTGGAATACATGCATGAGCCACTGTCTTTGTATTGCGGGATGCCCGCGCTATCCTGGCGAAGCCGTCAAAAAGGAGGCGGCCCCCCATGATGACCCAGGACATGATCATCCGTGCTTGGAAGGACCCGTCGTTCCGCGCCACCCTCACCGTCGAGCAGCTCGCCGAGCTGCCCGCGAGCCCCTCGGGTCCGACGATGAATGAGCTGAACGAGGGCGACCTGATGGACGTCGTGGGCGGCCTGCAGGCCGTCAGCCACCGCAACTCCTGTGGCTACATCTGCACCCTCACCACCGAGTGTGGTTGCTGAAAACCGTTGGATGGCGGCGCTGCTCCCCGGCTGGGGAGCGGCCTGCCCTTCCTGAGGCGCGGGGGCTCCGGCTCCCGTGCCTTTTTCGTCTCCGCCCGGAAGTGCCATGCTCCTTGCGGCGCGGGGTTGCCGGTGAATGGAGCGCAGGGCACGCATGCGAGATTTCGTAGGGTCTGAAGCTTGGATGAAGTCGGCGTTCCTCCATGAGCGGGCCCTGTCCGAGGGAGAGGAGCTCGCGGCCGAGGAGCTCCAGCAGGCCGAGCAGCGGTTCCAGGCGTGGAAGAAGAGCACGCTGAGCGATGACACCTCCTTCGAGGAGCGGCTGCGCAGCGCGGGGCTGGATGACGCGTCGTTCCCGCGGCTGCTCGCCCGCGGCACCGCGCGCAAGGACGCGCTGGGGTGGCTGCCGCTCTTGCGCGAGGTGCTGGAGGACGGCTGCGCGGACGTCGTCCTCCCGCCGCCGCCGCCGCCGCCGCCGACGACGCCGGACGCCGGTCAGCGGATGCGCGTGCCCGCCCTGACCCGCCGCTTCCTCCAGTGGGGGCTTCGCCAGCTGAGGGCCGGAGTGGAGGCGCTGGCCGCGCGGCACGGGGGCTCCGCGGAGGCGCTGCTGGCCCCGCGCGCGGAGGCCCAGCTGGTGGAGTCGCTGGACCAGCGGCTGACGAGCCACGCGACCCGGGCCCTGGTGCTGGAGCTCAACGTGGCCCGCATGCGCGGCGAGCTGCGGGGGGACACGCCCCAGGCGCGGTTCGCGGACTTCGCCGTGCGCACCCTGGAGGCGCCGGGCCGGCTGGGCGCGTTCCTGGAGGAGTACCCGGTGCTGGCGCGGCTGCTGGTGGCGTCCCTGGAGCGCTGGCTCCAGAGCAGCCTGGAGCTGCTGACGCGGGTGGCGGAGGACCGGGAGCAGCTGGGCGCGGTGCTGGACGGAGGGCGCGCGCCCGGGGCGCTGGTGTCGGTGCGGACCGGGGCAGGGGACCTGCACCGCGGCGGGCGCAGCGTGGTGCTCCTGACGTTCGGCTCCGGCCTGCGGGTCGTCTACAAGCCCCGGTCCCTGGAGATTGAAGCGCGCTACCAGGAGCTGCTGGGCTGGCTGGAGCAGGGCGGCCTGCGCCACCCGCATCGGCGGCTGAAGGTGCTGATGCGCGAGGGCTACGGCTGGGTGGAGCACGTCGAGACGGGAGGCTGCGACACGCGCGAGGCCGTGGAGCGCTTCTACTGGCGGCAGGGCAGCCACCTGGCGCTGCTGTACCTGCTGCGCGCGGTGGATTTCCACTACGGGAACCTGCTGGCCGCGGGCGAGCACCCGGTGCTGGTGGACCTGGAGGGGCTGTTCCACCACCGGCCGTCCCTGGGCGACGGGGACACGGCGATGCACCGGGCCGCGCGGGTGCTGGACCAGTCGGTGCTCAGCATCGGGCTGCTGC
>NZ_RAWC01000208.1:0-16070 GCF_003611685.1 Corallococcus sp. CA049B
GCCCATGAGTGGGTGGTGTCGCCCAACGGCGATGACGGCGCCCAGGGCACGGAGGCCGCGCCGCTGCGCACCATCGCCATGGCGGTGAGCAAGGCCGGCCCCGGCGACCGCATCCGCGTGCTCGCGGGCACCTACGCCGAGCGCGTGGTGCTGGGCGACAACACCCAGGCCGGCACGCCCGAAGCGAGAATCACCCTCCAGGGCGAGGGCCGTCCCAAGCTCACCCCGGGCAGCGGCTCCGGCCCGGCGGTGCAGGTGCGCCGCGCGAACTGGGTCATCGACGGGTTCGACATCGACGTGGAGGGGCAGCCCATCTTCGGCGTCACCTTCGAGGGTGACGTGCAGGGCTCGATGCTGGCCAACTCGGAGCTGCACAACGGCACCGGCGGCGCGGGCGTCACCCTGTTCAACAACGCCAGGGGCGCCACCATCGAGAACAACAACATCCACGGCTTCGTGCGCACCACCGGCAACAAGGACTCGCACGGCATCGTGATGCAGCCCGCGTCCTACGACGTGACGGTGCGCAACAACGACATCCACGACAACTCGGGTGACTCCGTGCAGTGCCTGGGGCCCGAGGGCTTCAGCGACCTGCCGCCCGCCACGGGCCTGCTGGTGGAGAACAACCACTTCTTCAACAACCGGGAGAACGCCGTGGACATCAAGACGTGCCACGACGTCATCATCCGCAACAACCGGATGCACAAGTTCCTGCCGTCGGAGACGGCGAAGGGCGATGCGCTCGTCATCCACTACTCCGCCAACAACGTGCTGGTGGAGGACAACGAGCTGTATGACGCCGCCAAGGGCATCTCCGTCGGTGGCAACCACGAGGGCCCCGTGCCCCAGGCCGTCGTCGTGCGCCGCAACCGCGTGCACGACATCACCGACGCGGGCGGCGGCGAAGGCACCGCCATCCGCCTGGAGAACTCCAAGGGCACCGTGGTGGTGAACAACACCATCACCCGCGCCAAGGCCGGCATCATCCTGGGCCACGGCACGGGCGGCCCCACGGAGTCGCTGCGCGTGGCGAACAACCTCGTGGACGCGCCCGTCAGCGTGGACGTGGGCGGCCAGGCCCCCGGCCTCCAGATGAGCAACAACCTCTATCCCACTGGCGCGCAGTTCAAGAACAACGGTCAGCCCCAGGCCCTGGACGCCTTCAAGGCCGCCACGAAGGACACCACCTCCACCGGTGGTGACGTGACGGTGTCGGACACCTTCGCCCCGTCTCCGGCCGCCCAGGACAAGGGCCTGGACGAGGGCCAGCCCTTCTGCGGCGCGGCCCCGGACATCGGCGCGGTGGAGCTGGGCTGCTAGGCCCCATCCGGGAAGGCACCCCCGGAAAAGCAGAAGGCCCGATGCGGAGACTTCCGCATCGGGCCCTTTGTCTTATGAGGCGCCACCCGGATTCGAACCGGGGAATGAAGGTTTTGCAGACCTTTGCCTTACCACTTGGCTATGGCGCCGCAGCGATTGGGGCCGGGGTTATACGCAGCCCGGCAGGAGCCGGTCAAGGAAGCAACACCATCCAGCCCCGCTTCTCGTCCCGCTACCATACGGCGCGGGGTGTCAGGCCCTGACAAGCGAGGGAGCACACGATGTTGCACGGCCAAGGCGTCTTTCAGGAAGAGCACGAAGCCTTCCGCCGCACCGTCCGGGCGGTGGTGGACAAGGAGCTGCGCCCGTTCGCGGCGGACTGGGAGGCCCGGGAGGAGTTCCCCCGGGAGCTCTTCACCCGCTTCGGCGAGCTGGGCTTCCTGGGCCTGAAGTACCCGGAGGCCTACGGGGGCACGGCGGCCGGGGAGCTGTACGAGGCGGTGCTCCTGGAGGAGCTGGGCCGCTGCGGCTCTGGCGGCGTGGCCGCGGGGCTGGGCGGGCAGTTCACCATCGCCACCGGCCCCCTGCACCTGTTCGGCACGGAGGCCCAGAAGCAGCGCTGGCTGGCCCCCGCCATCCGGGGGGAGAAGATTGGCGCCCTGGGCATCACCGAACCGGACGCCGGCTCGGACGTGGCGGGCCTGCGCACCACCGCCCGCCGCGACGGCGACCACTACCTCGTCAACGGCTCCAAGACGTACATCACCAACGGGGTGCGGGCGGACTTCGTGGTGCTGGCGGTGAAGACCGACCCGTCGCGCGGCCACAAGGGCCTGTCCATGCTGGTGGTGGAGCGGGGCACGCCGGGCTTCAGCGTGGGGCGCAAGCTCCAGAAGGTGGGCTGGCGCGCGTCCGACACGGCGGAGCTCTTCTTCGAGGACTGCCGCGTGCCCGCGGAGAACCTGCTGGGCGTGGAGAATCAGGGCTTCTCGCAGATCATGGGCAACTTCCAGTGGGAGCGCCTGTCGCTCGCGCTGGGCGCGGTGGGCGCCATGGACGACATGCTGGAGACGGTGCTCGAGCACGTGAAGCAGCGCCGCGCCTTCAATCAGACGCTGGCCGGCTTCCAGGTGGTGCGCCACAAGCTGGCGGACCTGTACACCGCCCGCGAATGCGCGCGGCAGCTCACCTACCACGCGCTGCGCCTGCACGTGTCCGGCGAGTACGCCGTCGCGCAGACCTCCATGGCCAAGAAGGTCGCCACGGAGACGTGCTGCCGCGTGGCCGACGAGTGCCTCCAGCTCCACGGCGGCGCGGGCTACATGATGGAGTACGACATCCAGCGCCACTGGCGCGACGCGCGGCTGGGGCCCATCGGTGGCGGCACCAGTGAGGTGATGAACGAAATCATCGCCAAGCAGCTGGGCCTTTAGCGCCCGCGGGCCCACCGGGAAGCAGGCGGGCGGACAGGCGGGAAGAGGGGAAAAAGCCCTCCGGTTCATGTTCGATGGAGCCAGTCGCCTGGGGAGGTCCCGGTGGAGCCCACCATCATCTGTGATGAGCTGTTCATGCGTCTGGGGGACGAGGAGGTCCTCGTCCTGGATTGCCGCGACGCGATGGACTGGGAGCGGTTCGAGATCCACATCCCCGGCGCGCTGCGCATGACGGCCTCGGAGATCGCCCGGGACCTGTCGATGCTGCCGGACGACGAGCTCATCGTCCTGTGCGGCACCACCCAGGACTGCGCGGACATCCGCCGCATCTGCCGCGTGTTGCGCCTGAGGGGGCGCAACGCCGTGTGCCTCGCCGGCGGGCTCCATGCCTGGGTGACGGGGGGCTACCCCACGGAGCGCCACGCACGCGCCCCCTCCCACGCCCACCGTTGAGCGGCGGATGCAGCGCGTCGTGAAACGGTGTAAGGAGCGCCCTGCCGCTCCCACCGGAGACCCCCCACGATGGCCAAGCTTCGCGCCGTGCTCATTGGCGCCACCGGACTCGCGGGCCAGCAGTTCATCGCTGCCCTGAAGGACCACCCGTTCATCGAGCTGACCGGGCTCGCCGCTTCGCCCCGCTCCGCTGGGAAAACGTACGCGGACGCCCTGCGCGCCTCCAACGGCATGCTGGCCTGGTTCGTCCCGGAGCCGCTCCCGGAGTCCATCGCCCGAATGACGGTGGTCAGCGGCGACGCCGTCCAGGCGAAGGACTACGACATCGCCTTCTCCGCCGTGGAGGCGGACGTCGCCCGTGAAATCGAGCCGCGCCTGGCCCGGGACATCCCGGTGTTCTCCGCCGCGAGCGCCTTCCGCTACGACGCGGACGTGCCCCTGCTCATCCCCCCCGTGAACGCCGCCCACGCCCCGCTCATCAACGAGCAGCGCCGGCAGCGCGGGTGGAAGGGCTTCATCGTCCCCATCCCCAACTGCACCACCACCGGCCTCGCCGTGACGCTGGCCCCCCTGGCCGAGCGCTTCGGCGTGAAGGCCGTGCTGATGACCAGCCTCCAGGCCATGTCCGGCGCCGGACGTTCGCCCGGCGTCATCGGCCTGGACATCCTCGACAACGTCGTGCCCTACATCCCCAAGGAGGAGCACAAGGTCGAGGTGGAGACGAAGAAGATCCTCGGGGCGCTCAACCCCGCGGGCGCGGCGCTCACCCCACACGACGTGCGTGTCTCCTGCACCTGCACCCGCGTCGCCGTCCTGGAGGGCCACACCGAGTCCGTCTTCGTGTCGCTCGGGAAGAAGGCCACCGTGGCGGAGGTCACCCAGGCGATGCGCGAGTGGCAGGGCGCCCAGGTGGCGAGGGACCTGCCGTCCGCTCCGCCCCGGTGGATTGAAGTGCTGGACGACCCCTTCCGCCCCCAGCCCCGCATGGACCGGGACACCCACGGCGGCATGGCCACCACGGTGGGCCGCATCCGCGAGGACGGGGTGCTGGAGAACGGCTTCAAGTACGTGCTCGTCTCCCACAACACGAAGATGGGGGCCGCGAAGGGCGCCATCCTCGTCGCCGAGCTGCTGCGGGCGCAGGGCTTGCTGGGCTGACCGGGAAACGGGGCCGGGTGGGGCCCTAAATTCAAGGTGCCAACCCTGGCCGCAACCATCTACTGTGCGCGGCCACGGACGCGCGGAATTCCGCACAGAGGAGACATCCACATGGCCTACGTCGTCGCCGAGCCTTGCATCAAGTGCAAGTACACCGACTGTGTCGAGGTGTGCCCGGTCAACTGCTTCTACGAGGGGGCGAACTTCCTCGTGATCCACCCGGACGAGTGCATCGACTGCGGCGCTTGCGAGCCCGTCTGCCCGACCAAGGCGATCTTCCCCGAGTCCGAGCTGCCCTCGGAGTGGTCGGAGTACAAGAAGCTCAACACCGACTTCGCCTCCAAGTGGCCCAACATCGCGGAGAAGAAGGCCGCCCTGCCCGAGGCCGAGGAGTACAAGGACAAGAAGGGCAAGCGCGCGGAGCTGAACCCCGCCGGCGGGAAGTAACCGCGGGCCGAGTCGCCCGAGCGCGCCCGTCGTGATGAAGGCCCTTGCGCCCCCTGGCGTGAGGGCCTTCATCGTTCCAGGAGCCTGGCGGGGGAGCGGCATCGTCGGACGCTCACCCCGCCTGGAGGACGCTGAGCCGCAGTCCCCGCGCCTCCAACGCGTCGCGCAGCCGCGCCACGTCCTCGGAGGGAACGGGCCCATGGCGGCCCTGGATGCGCAGCGCCACCTCCCGGGGCCCCGTGCGCTCCACTTCCACGGTGGCCTCCAGCGCCCCGCGCAGGCTGAGGCCCAGCGCCGGCCGCTGTGACTTCACGAAGACCTCGATCTTCTCGATGAGCGCCAGGGTGGACTCGACCTGCGCGACGGGGGGGCTGGCCGGTGCGGCACCCTCCGTGGAGCCGCTCGCCGCGCGAGCACCTTCGGGCGGGGAGCCGCGCGACAGGCCTTCCGAGGAACGCTCATCCCGCGTGGGCGAAGGGAGGGGGCTCGGCGCCGGACGGGGCTCCGCGCGGAAGGAGCGCTCCACCTCGCGGGCCAGCAGCTCCGTCGCACGGTGGGAGGCCTGCGTCCCGCCTTCCACGAGCGCCTCCTGGCGCACCGACCCCAGCCGCTGAGCCTCCACGTGCATGCCCTGCCGGGCCTGGCGGAGCGTCTCCGGGCTGCCCAGCGCGCTGCGCGTCGTCGCGAAGATGGCCCCTGCCGCACGGACACCGGGGAGCGCCGGAGTGGCCCTCGTCGCTGGCCCCGGCCCCTGTCCACCGGCACGGAGCAGGCCGGGCTTCGGGAGGGGCCCTGGAGCCACCGGCTCTCGGCGGGCCCCGGGACGGGGTGGGGTGTCGGACCGTCCGGAGGTCCGCTGGAGGACCTGTTTGAACGCGTCCTTCTCCGGGGGGACCTGCTCGTTCCCGGAAGGGGCGTCCTGACCTTCGACCTTCATGGCATGCCTCGCGCGCAAGGGATGCGCGGGCATGAGCAGCGGCCGTGCCAGTCAGGCGGGGCGCGCTCCCGGGAGGACGGCGCGCAAGGGAGGCGGCACGGCAGGGTGCCGCCCCCGGGATGGGTGTGCGGGACGCGGGACGGCGCGCTTCAGCGCTTGCCGCCGAAGCCGCCCGGCTGCACGGGCGCGGTGCCCGTCAGGTCGTTGAACGCGAGCGGACAGGACGCCACGGCGTTGGGATCCGCGAGCGCGGGGTTCTGGGCCCAGTCGCGGTCCTGGAAGAGGTACGCGTCGCGCACCTCCAGCTCCTTGAGCTGCTTGCGGTACTCCCAGAAGCGGCCGCGCAGGAGCACGCGCGCGCCCTTCGGCAGCTGCGTCAGCGGCGTGTACTGGTCGTCCTTCAGGCGCGCCGTGATGGTGACGGCGGGCCGCACCTTGGGCTTGCCGTAGGTGAGCCCCGTCAGCAGGCCGTCATTGCCCGGATCCGGCAGGTAGTAGACGAGGCGGGCCACCAGCGCGGGAGGCTCCGGCGGAGGGCCCTTCTTGCTCTTCTTCTTGGGCTTCTCCAGCTTCGCGTCGATGAACTCCAGCCCCGCGAAGGCCACCTCCTTGTCGAGGTAGTCGTCGCGGAACTTCGCGTCCGCCACGCTGGCCGCGGTGGTGTTGGCCTTGAGGACCTCCAGGTCGTAGCGCTCCAGCATCGCGGGCAGCGTGAAGAAGAAGCTGTCCACGGGCTTCACGCCATCCGCGATGAAGCGCAGCTTGCTCAAATCCAGCGGCGGGTAGTACGGCGCGAGCGCCACCGCCGTCTGCATCCACTCGGGCGGCAGCTTCTTGTCGATGAGCACCCGGCGCATCATCGACACCAGGTACATGTTGGCGGGGAAGCGCGGGGTGGACAGCTGCGTGCCCAGCGCCTGGATCAGCACGGGGTCCAGGTAGAAGTTCTCGTCGCGCTTGTGCAGGTACGGCGCGGACTCGCCCACGATGGTGAGCAGCGCCCCCACGAGCTGCGCGCAGTTCGCGTCGCTCGTCCCCTGGACCAGGGCCTGATTGACGCGGGAGCGGAGGAACCGCTTGTCCATGTCCGCTTCGCGGAACACGGGCGGCTCTCCCGTTCCAAAAAAGAACTCCTTCTGGGCGAGCGCGGGCGTCGACAGCAGGCCCACGGACAGGGCGAAGAGGGCACGGGTACGCATCGGCCTGAACCCTACCATGCCCTCCCCGGGATGATCCTCCCCCGAGCGGACCCACCCACGCGCGGAGTGGAACCCGCCAGCGCTCCCAACGTGGGAGGGCAATTGCAACCGGATGACCCGATGCGGCGGGGCTTTCGCGACAAGCCCTTTCGAGGGCAGGGGCAGGGGACGGGCCGACCGCGCGGGGGGCATGCCGGGTCGGCAGGCGGTGGTTTTTTCCGCCTGTTGGCGGCGCAGGCTTTTGTGTACGTTGCCCGGAGCCATGCCGACGCCTCCCGAGACTTCCCCGGCACCCGTCACCGTCGCCCACATCAAGGACGAGGCGGAGCTCATGCAGGCCCTCGCCATCCGCGAGGTGGTGTTCATCGAGGAGCAGCACGTGCCCGAGGGCATCGAGCGCGACGCCGAGGACGCCCTCGCCTACCACGTCATCGCCTACCAGGGCGGCCACGCCATCGGCACCGGCCGGCTGGTGAAGCTGCCGGAGCCGCCCGCGGGGCAGGCCGGGACGTGGGGCCAGATTGGCCGCATGGCGGTGCTCCAGGCGCACCGCAAGGCCCGCGTGGGTTCGCTGCTCCTCACGTCGCTGGAGGAGGAGGCGCGCCGCCGCAACGTGAACGGCATCATGCTGCACGCCCAGCTCTACGCGCTCGACTTCTACAAGAAGCACGGCTACCAGCCCGTCGGCGCCGTCTTCGACGAGGCCGGCATCGACCACCTGGAGATGCACAAGCGGCTGTAGTCCCGCGCCGCTCGCTTCAGCGCCTCGGAGGACGGGGCGCGGGCGGCTCGGCGTGGCGTGGATCCTCCGGCCACGAGTGCCGGGGGTACTTGCGGCACAGCTCCTTGCGGATCGCCGGGTAGTGACGCTCCCAGAAGCCCGCCAGGTCCGTGGTCACCTGCACGGCGCGCATGTTGGGAGCCAGCAGGTGCAGCACCAGCGGCACGCGGCCCGCGCCCACGCTGGGCCCCTGCGCCATCCCGAAGAAGTCCTGCAGCCGTGACTCCACCCAGGGTGGCTTGTTGGGCTCGTAGTGCACCTTCACGCCGCGCCCGCCGGGCAGGGTGACGCGCTCGGGGGCGTGGTTCGCCAGCAGCCGCTGCTGCTCGGAGGTGAGCCGCGCGTAGAGCGCATCCAGCAGCGACACGCCCTCCAGGTCGGAGAAGCTGCGCGCGCCCACGCACAGGGACGCCAGCGCGTCGCGCATGAAGTCCGCGTCCACGGAAGGGAAGCCCGCCTCGGGGAACGCCTTGCCCAGGAGCTCCACGCGGGTGCGCCACTGCTCCAGCGCCTCGGGCTCCGCGAAGCGCTCCGGGCCCGCGGCCAGCGCCGCCGCGGCCAGCACGCGCGCGGCCTCCTCGGACGGGGGCGCGGGCGTGCGCGTCTCCTCCAGCACGAGGTTTCCGTAGGCCAGCCGGGTGAGGCGCTCCACGCGGCGCGAGTCCGCGTTCCATTGGAGGGTGTCCACCTCCTCCAGCGCGTCCGGGTAGAGGTCCAGCAGCCACTCGGCCTCCACGGTGCTGGCGAGCCGCACGACGGCGCCGCGGCCGGGGCGCTCCTCCGCGTCCACGGCGACCATCAGCTCCGCGTCCTGGACGACGCTGAACTCGGACAGGCTGGTGGTGCCACCGCCGAACATGAGCAGCTCCGGCGAGCGGGGCCGCCGCCTGCGGGCCACACGGTCCGGGTAGCCCGCGAGCACGCTGAGCATCAGGGCCTGCTCCACGTCCTCGGGGCGGCCGGGGCGAGCGCCCTGTTCGCGGACCGTGCGGCGAAGCTGCTTCTGCACGCGCTCCACGGACTGCACCGCGCCCGAGTCCAGTGACAGCGACTGCATGCGGCCGGAGGCGAAGCCCGAACGGCCGGCTTCGCGGAAGCGCTCCAGGAGCTCCAGCAGGTCGGAAGGCCCACTGACGAGCGCGGACGCGCGGCCTCCACCGCCCAGGTTGGCGCGGGCTTCGCGGCGGATGTCGCGTTCGCCCATGAGGGCCGCGAGCACGGCGGCATCACCGCCCACGCCCCGGCGCTCGCCCTCGACGATGACGCGCGCCTGGCGCGGGTGGACGGGGAAGCGCAAGAGCCGCTGGCCCACGTCCGTCACCTGGCCCTTCGCGTCCACCGCTCCCAGCCGGCGCAGCAGCGTCTCCGCGGCCTCCAGGGCAGGGGCGGGGGGCGGCTCGAAGAACGGGAACGCCGTCAGGTCCTTCACGCCCGACGCGCGCAGGGAGAGGACCGTTTCGGCCAGGTCGGTGCGGCGGATCTCCGGGGCCTCCTGATCAGGCCGGCCGTCGAAGTCGTGCTGGGTGTAGAGGCGCACGCAGTGCCCGGCGCGGGTGCGGCCCGCGCGGCCAGCACGCTGCACGGCGGAGGCCCGGCTCACCTTGCCCAGCTTGAGCTGCGGCAGCCCGGACCAGGGCGAGTGGGACGCCACGCGAGCAAGCCCGCTGTCGATGACGACCGCCACGCCGTCGATGGTGACGGACGTCTCCGCGACGTTGGTGGACAGGATGATCTTCCGGCGAGAGCTGCGGCGCACGGCGCGGTCCTGCTCCGCGGGAGAGAGGTCGCCATGGAGCGGGAGCACGTCGGCGTCGTGGCGCTCGGCGAACTCCGCGCAGGTATCGCGCGCGCGGCGGATCTCCCCGGCCCCGGGGAGGAACACGAGCACGTCGCCGTCGACGCCCTGGGTGAACAGGCGCTTGAGCGCGGAGAGGACTTGCTGATCCAGGTGCCGCTCATCCGGGGCGGAGAGGTACTCGACGCTGACGTCGAAGCGGCGGCCCTCGGAGCGCAGGGAAGGGGCGCCGCCCAGGTACGCGCGGACGGGCTCGGCCTCCAGCGTCGCTGACATCACCACGAGCTTGAGGTCCGGGCGGGCCGTCTCCTGCAGCCGCCGCAGGAGCGCCAGCGAGATGTCCGCGGACAGGTGCCGCTCGTGGAACTCGTCGAGCACGACGATGCCCACGTCGCGAAGCGTGGGGTCGGTGAGCAGGCGGCGTCCGAGCACGCCTTCGGTGACGAAGGACATGCGCGTCTTGGGACCGCGGACGTCCTCGAAGCGGACCTGGTAGCCCACGGTCTCGCCCACGCGCTCGCCAATCTCCTCGGACACGCGCTGCGCGGCGAGCCGGGTGGGCAGCCGCCGGGGCTGGAGGACGACGATCTCCTTGCCCGCGCCCAGCCCTGCCTCCAGCAGCGCGCGGGGAACACGGGTCGTCTTGCCCGCGCCAGGCGGCGCCTCCAAGACGAGCGACCGCGAACTCCGGAGCGTGGAGACGATGTCGGGCAGGAGGGGATCGATGGGAAGGGCGACGTCCGCCATGTCCGGGTTCCTCTTCACGGCGGGGGACTCACCGCGCGTCGGGTCTCAAGGCGTGCCAGCCTCGGACGGGTCGGTCTTCTTGCGTCGCTTGGGGCGCACGGCCTCCGGAGCACCGGAAGCCGGAGCGTCCGAAGGAGCGTCAGCCTGAGCGGACTCCGCGGCCGGAGCCGCGTTCTTCGGAGGCCGGCCCCGCCGGGCGGGACGCGCCGCGACGGGGGCCTCCGGGGCGGCGGGCTCGGAAGCAGCGGTGACCTCCTCGGAGCTACTGTCAGAAGCCTGGGGCTCGGAGCCGCCAACCTCCGCCACCGTCTCCTCCGGAGGAACCTCGGCCTCCGGCTCGTCGGGAGCCGCCTCCAGCGAGTCATCCCCGGAAGCCTCCTCGGACCCCTCGAACGCCTCCTCCTGGCCGGCGTCGCCCTCCTCACCGAAGAGGTCCGAAGCACCCTCCTCGGCGGAGAGCGCGAGCGACTTGCCCGCGCGCTTCCGGGGCTTGAGGGTGAGGCCCGCGGCCTCGAAGACCCCGGGCGCGGGAACGAGCGCGGCCTCGGCGAGCAGCCGCCCCTGCCGCAGCGCCACGTCCAGGCGCCGTCCCAGCGACACCAGCGCCTCGCGCAGGGCCGCCTCCTGATCCGGGGGCAGGGGAGTGGGGGACAGGCTCGCGGTCCACGCCGCGAACGTCGCGGCGACCTGATCCACGACGGGGCGGACCATGGCGAAGTCATCGCGGGAGAAGATGCGCGTGACGTAGGCGCTCTTGAGCCGCCGCTCGTACGAAGTGGCGTACTCGTTGACCAGCTCCAAGGGGGCCCGGCGCAGCTGCGGGAACTTGAGGTGGGGGAAGAGGGCCTCGATGACGGGGGCGCGGCTGCTGGCGGTGAAGGTGATGCCGGCGTGCAGCTTCTCCAGCGCATCCACCCAGCGGCCCTGCTGATCGAACGAGAACTCCTCGCGAGCCTCGTCGAGCTCCGGCAGGTCCTTCACCTGTTCCAGCAGACCGCCCGCGGGCTCACGGGCCTCGCGCAGGCGCTCCAGCGCGGAGGCCAGCCACTGCTTCTCGGCCTCCAACCCCGGCCTGCCGATGACCATCTCCTCCGCCGTGGCGAGTCGGGCCTCGAAGGCCTCGGCGAAGCGGATCAGCTCATAGGATTCGAGCGTGGACGACATGGGTGGACGACTCCTCGGAGGGGCGGCGGAGATACCACACCTTCACCGTCCGACGAGCAGGGCCTCCATGGCTCCAGGGGCGGCGAAATCCGCGAAGGCCCACTCGGCGCCAGCGTCGCGCAGCGCCTGGGGCGTGAAGTTGCCCGTGCCCACGCCAATCGTCTCCGCGCCAATGCCCTTGGCGGCCGCGACGTCCTTCGGCGTGTCGCCGATGATCACCACCCGGCACGCCTCCAGCGGATGCCCCAGCTGCGCCGCTCCGGCCTGGGCGCCGTGCCGGATGAGCGCCACGCGGTCCTCGAAGTCGCAGCCAAAACCACCGAAGGCGAACTGGTCGTGGATCTCCACGCGGTCCAGCTTCACCTTGGCGCCCGCGCGCACGTTGCCGGTGCCCAGGCCCACCGCGAAGCCCTGCCGCGAGCGAGCCTCCATCACGGCCTCACGCATGCCCGGGTGAAGCCGGTACTCGCGCGCATCGACCTTGGGAACCTCCAGCCCCAGGTGGGCGACGTACGCGTCGATGACCGCGCTGATGGTGTCCTCGGTGTCGGGCTGCCCGATGACGCCCAGCCCCTTGCGGACGATGGCCCGGTCCGTCATGCCGGACATGCTGAAGCCGTCGCACGCGTCGCGCCGCCGGTGGAGCTGCTCGAAGGCCAGGCCCATGGCTCGGCGGCCGGCACCGCCGGTGGTGACGAGGGTGCCATCGATATCGAAAAGGAGGACGGTGGGGCGCATGGCCTCCCATCTAACGGAAGGCCCCGCCCGACGCGAGCCCCGAGCAGCCCACCAGAACGGCCGCCCCCGCCATGCCTGGCGCCCGGCTCAGGGCTCCGCGAGCGTGAGGCCCTGCTGGAGCGCCTCGCGCACCTGGGGAACCTCCTCCAAGGGGAGCCGCTCCTCCAGCACCTCGCGCACCCGCTGACCGCCCAGCCGGCCAAGCGCCTGGGCGACGGCCTCACGCAACCGCAGGTCGCGGTCCTCCAACCGGGCCTGCAGCGTCTTCACGGCCTCGAACCCCAGCCGCTGGCTCAGCGCGGCCGCGGCCTGGGAGCGGACATCCGAAGGCCGGTGCGGATCCTCCAGCATCGCCTGGAGCGTCTGTCCCGCCTCGGGCGACTCCACGCGAGCCAGCGCCGTCACGGCCCGCATCCGCTGCGCATCCGGGACGCTCGTGTCCTCCGCCAGCGCCGCGAGCACGGGCACGACCTCTGGCCCGAACCTGCGCCACGCCGCCTCGGGCGCCACGGTCGATTGAGAGAGCAATCCCAGGGCCTCCGTGCGCAGCGGCCCGGGAACGGCGGCGGGCGACACGGAAGCCGCTGCCGGTGCCTTCGTGGGGACAGGAGCCGCTTCGGACACGGGCCCCACGCCCGCGAGCAAGGCGAGCCCGGCCAGCGTCACCCATCGCGAGGAGGCGGAACGGAACAGGACCGGCGAGGGACGAACACCGCGGGGGCGGGACGGCTGGCTCGGCATGCGGGGCTCCCGGTGGGGAAGGGGAGCCCCGTTATACGACGGCTGCCGGTCCGGACTCGATAACGCTAAGGTCGGCCCACCATGGCCGGACGCGTCTTCTTCTTCCTCCAGCACGCCACGTACGAGCCCGCCTATCAGGCGGCCTCCATGGGCATCACCGCCGCCGCGATGGGCGACGACGTCTACTTCGTCTTCGCCTTCGAGGCCCTGCGCCAGCTGGTCCGCGGCGGCTTCGGCCTGGCGCACAGCGAGCGGGAGCGCACCGAGGCGGCCCGGGCCGAAGGGCTCAATGTCCCCACACCGGCCCGCATGCTGGAGGAGGCGCGCGCCCTGGGCGCGAAGCTCGTGGCCTGCGACACCACGGTGCGCATCTGTGGCCTGTCGCCCCAGGAACTGCACGGCACGCTGGACGAAGTCATGGGCCTGGCCTCCATCTGGAGGCTGACCGACGGCGCGCGCGTCCTCACGCTGTGAGCGGCCCGCCGAGCCGGCCCCCACCCTCCGGAAGGAGGCGGATGTCCGACAGGGGAACCAAACCTGCCCTCGTGGATCGCCTGTCGTTGCAACTTGGCAGCATTACCTGAATGGAACCTGCCTGCCGCGCGTCGCTGTAGCCTCGGTAGGCGTCCACGCGTTACGCTGGGGGCATTCGCAGTTCGTTGTTCCCCCCTGGAAGGAAACCCTCAAAGCCTATGCGCGCCACGTTGACCCCCCTGAGCGCACTGCTGGCCGGCACCCTCGGTGTTGCCGTGATGGCCGGCTGCCAGACCTATGACTTCGAGCCGGTGGATCCGCTCGCGATTGCCCAGACGACGAAGGAGACGGTGATCGCCGCTCGCAAGAGCAAGCCGGACGTGATGCTCCTCGTGGACATCTCCGCCTCGATGACGAAGCCGGTCAACAAGGACCTGGTCGTCAACGGCACGCGCGTGTGTGACCTCCGAGACGACGACGGCACGCCCTTCATGTGCGAGGACAAGTATCCCTGCGATACTTCGAAGTGCCCCACGCGCTGGTCGGAACTCCAGGGCGCCATGGGCCCGTTCCTCGCGGAGAGTGGCAAGCTGGTCCGCTTCGGTCTGACGACCTACCCGGCGCCTCCCCCTTCGACGGGAACCGTCACCCCGGCTCAGCTCTGCGCGCCTGCTGCCAGCCTCGAGGATGGGAGCGTCCGCGCCTTGATCCCGAAGGACCTGGATTCGGACGAGGCTCTCCAAGACTACGCGAATGAGGTCAACGCCGAGCTGCAGGCCATCCCCAACGGCGGCGTGGGCCGGCCCCAGGGCGGTACGCCGACGAGCGCGAGCCTGCAGTTCGCCAGTACGCTCCTGACGCCCAACTCCGAGGATCGCGACCAGATCATCATCCTGCTGACCGACGGTCTGCCCAACTGCAACGACAAGAACGAATACGATGGCACCAGCGCTGATTGCCGCTGCACGCTCGAAACGCTGTCGCAGTGCACGGACAGTTTCAGCCCGTACTTCAAGCGCGGCTGCCTCGATAAGAACGCCTCCGTGACCGCGGTGTCGGCGCTGAAGGCGAGCAAGATCTCCACCATCGTCATCGGCTTCGGCGCGGAGACGTCGGCGGGTGACGGCCCCAGCGTCCTCAACGAGATGGCCCGCGCGGGCGGCTTCGCGCGCACGTGCAAGGCCAGCATCGACTGCGGCACGGGTGACACCTGCGACGTCGGCACCGGCTTCTGCGGCCGCTCCTTCTACCAGGCGGGCAACCGCGAAGAGCTGGCGGCCGCGCTGAAGTCGATCAGCGAGGCGATCCAGCCGGGCGAGCCGTGCTTCACGCCGCTCGAGCAGAGCCAGCTGCCCTCGGATGAGAAGCTCATCGTCGTCTACATCGACGGCGAGCGCACGCTCGCGGGCCCCGACACCTGGTCGCTGGAGAGCGGTGGCGTGCGGTTCACGGGCAGCGCCTGCGCGAAGCTCGAAGCGTCGCGTCCGGAAGACCCGGTCAGCGTCGAAGTGCGCGCCATCCGCCAGCTGTAGGCTGGCAGGCAGGCGGAGGCGGCTTTACGCGGGCGGAGGCGGGGATTATAGGGTCCTCGCCGGGCCGGTCGCCTCCGCCATGAAAATCACTGTCCTCTCGCGCTCCGCTTCCATCTCGTCCACGCGGCGGATCGTCGAAGCAGGCCGCGCGAGGGGACACAAGGTCCGCGTGCTCAACCCGCTCCGGGTGCAGATGCATCTGGACGGGGGCAGCCAGGCGACCCTGTTCTACGACCGCAAGAAGCTCACGCCCACCGACGTCGTCATCCCGCGCATCGCCCTGTCCATCAGCACCTACGGGCTCGCGGTGGTGAACCAGTTCGGTCTGGCGCGCGTGCCCCTGGTGAACCATGCCCAGGCCATCGCGCAGTCGCGCAACAAGATGCGCGCGCTCCAGCTCCTGTCCGCCCACGGCATCGCCATCCCCGCCACGGTGATGGCCCGGGACGCGGCTCACCTCAAGGAGATGGTTGGCCTGGTGGGCGGGGTGCCCGTGCTGGTGAAGCTCCTCCAGGGCCAGGAGAAGCACGGCGTGATGGTCTGCGAGAGCCTCCAGTCCCTGGAGGCCGCGCTCGAGGCGGTGCTCGGCCTGGGGCACAACCTCGTCATGCAGGAGTACGTGCGGAGCACCGGCCAGGACGTGCGTGTGCTCGTGGTGGGCGGTGAGGCCATCGCCGGCGTGCTGCGCAAGCCGCGCCCCGGTCGCCTCTCGCACACGCTGAACCGGGGCGCCCGCCTGGAGTCCCTGCCGCTGTCCCCCAGCCATCGCGCCATGGCGGAGAAGGTCGCCCGGCTCGTGGGCCTGGAGGTGGCTGCGGTGGACATCCTGGACGTCCAGGGGCACCCCAAGGTCTTCGAAGTGAACAGCTCGCCCGCGCTCCTGGAGATGGAGGCCGCGACGGGCCTGGACCTGACCACGCCCATCATCCAGCGGGCGGAGGCCCTCGTCGCCGGCGCCGTCCCTGTCTGGACCGCCGCCCTGGAGACGCCCCAGGCCCTGCCCCCGCCGCCTCCGGGGCGCAAGGGCGCCGTGAAGGTGAACGCGCCGCGGAGTTAGAAGAGAAAGCGCTCCCCGCGCGTCCGAAGCCCCGGTATACGAACGCCGCCTTCCTGGAGACCCCCATGCCCAGCACCCGCCTCCTCCCGAC
>NZ_RAWC01000209.1:0-15657 GCF_003611685.1 Corallococcus sp. CA049B
ACCTGCACGTGGTGCCGCTCCATCACCTTCAAGGCACCCAGCAGTGTGTCTGTGGGAAAAACTGTGGCGATGAAGGACGACAACGCTTCCCTGAAACCCCGGCCCTGCCCCATTTCCACGACCTCCCCGCGATGGACGCACATCCCCTGCAACTGTCCTGCCGTCCCACGAAAGTCCGCCGGCGACACCCCGGCATCGTCCGGGCGTAGGGCGTAGACTGAAGGGGTGACATCACGACAGGCATCAGCACCCCGGTTGAGCCGGATGGCGGACCTCTTCACCAAGGCGGTGGAGCGGAGCAAGGAGGGGTTGCTGACCCTCACGTTCAAGCCGGACGAGCTGTACCGGGTGCCCACGGACGACGGAGCGGCCATCGCGCTGGGGCGCTACCACCCTCGGGGAGAGCGCCGGTTCGCGGAGCCCGTCCTGCTGTGCCACGGGCTGGGAGCCAACCGCTTCCACATGGACTTCAACGAGCAGTACAGCCTGGCCCGCTACCTGGCGCGGGCGGGGTTCGAGACCTGGGTCATCGAGCTGCGCGGCCGGGGGCTCGCCGGGGCCTGCGCGGACTGGAATTTTGATGATCAGGCTGAACACGACGTGAGAACGGCTTTGCGCACCGTGATGTCCACCGGTGCCCAGCAAGTGCTCTGGGTGGGCCACTCCAAGGGCGGCCTGATGCTCTACGCCCACCTGGCCAGGAACCCCCAGGCGCCGGTGAAGGCGGCGGTGTCCCTGGGTGCACCTTTTACATTCGCGGTGCAGCCGGGCCTGCGGGCGTTCGTCCAGCGGGTGGAGCCCGTGCTCAAGCTCAAGGTCATCCCCACCCGGCGCGTCACCAGCATCGCCTTCTTCGGGGCGCCTCCGGGGCCGCTCACCCGGTACATGATGCTGGCGGACAACATGGATCCGCAGGTGGTGCGCTGGGCGCTGGCCAACGTGCCGGCGGACGTGGCCGGGGGCGTGGGCCGGCAGTTCGCCCGGTGGATCACCACCAGCCAGTTCACGACGTTCGACGGCGGCTTCGACTACCGGGAGCCGCTCGCCGGGGTGAAGATTCCCTTCCTGCTCATCGCCGGCAGCCGGGACCTGCTCGCGCCGCCGCTGGCGGTGGCCCGGGCGAAGGAGCACCTGGGCGGCCCCGTGAAGATGCTGGTCGCCGGGCGCGGCCACGGCTTCGCGGCGGACTACGGCCACGCGGACCTGATTCTGGGCCGCAAGGCGCCGGACGAAATCTTTCCCCAGGTGGAGGCCTTCCTGGCCTCCAACGCCACCCCGCTCTAGCCCCCGCGCCAGGGGAGAAGCCCTCCTGGAGCGCGGGTTGTCCGGGCCCGCCCGGCGTGCTACCCGGAAGGCCGTCCCATGGGCCCATCCGTTCGCTTCCCACCCCGGCCGTGACGTCCCGCTTGAAAGCCCGGCGGCCCGGCACCACCGTGGAAGGTCCCCTGTCCCCTCCCCCGAGGCCTCCGCGCATGCGTCCCGCTTCCTTCCGCGCCTCCCCGATGCCGTGGTCCGTCGTCCTGAGCCTGGGGCTCGCCCTGGGCGTGCTGGGGCTGACGGGCTGCCGGCCGCAGGCCCAGGAGGGACCGGACCCCTCGGTGGTCGCCACCGTGAACGGCGAGTCGCTCAGCCGGACGGACTTCGAACAGGAGCTGGCGCGGGAGCTGGCCACCACGGAGGGGCCTGAGCCCACGCCCGAGGAGGTGGAGCCCTTCAAGCGGGCGCTCGTGGACACGCTCGTGAAGCGGATGCTGCTGCTCCAGGCGGCGAAGCAGAACAACATCGCGGTGACGCCCGAAGAGGTGGACCGCGGCGTGCTGCGGCTGTCCGGCGACTACCCCGCGGGCAACTTCAATGAAGTGCTCGCCCAGGGGCAGCTGTCCATGGCGGAGCTGCGCGCGCGCGAGGCGAGCCGGCTCACCATCGAGAAGCTCTTCACGAACCACGTCTATTCGCGCGTGGCGGTGACGGAGGAGGAGCTGCGCGCGTACTACGCGGCGCACGAGGCGGACTTCCAGGAGCCGGAGGAGGTCCACGCCGCGCAGATGGTGGTGAAGGGACTGGACGAGGCGCGCAGGCTCCAGGTGCAGCTCAAGGCGGGCAAGAAGTTCTCCGACCTCGCGCGGCGCTATTCACTCAGCGCGGACGCCAAGGTGGGGGGCGACCTGGGCTTCTTCCCCCGGGGACAGATGCCTCCGGCCTTCGACGAGGTGGTATTCAAGCTGGGGGTGGGGCAGGTTTCGGACGTGGTGTCCACGGAGTACGGCTACCACCTGTTCAAGGTGCTGGAGCGCAGGTCGGCGAGGAAGCGGGAGCTGGTGGAGGTGCGCTCGAAGGTGGAGGGGCGCCTGCTGGAGGCCAAGCGGGCGGCGGCGCAGGAGGCCTTCGAGAAGGAGCTGCGCGACAAGGCCCAGGTCGTGGTGAACGAGGCCACGCTGCAGACCATCCGCGGGCGGCCGGCGCCGCAGGCGGCGAAGTGAAGGACTTTTCCGGGAGCGGGCCTGTTGGGCTCCCGGCGTTTGTCTCAAGAGGGTCGTTGCGATGAAGAACCTGGTGGCGTTCCTGGCGGCGGTGATGCTCTTCACGGGGGCGACGTCCGCCCGCGCGGAGCTGGTGGACAAGGTGGCGGCGGTGGTGAACCGCGACATCATCCCGCTGTCGGAGGTGCAGCAGCGCGCCGCGCCGGAGCTCCAGCGCGTGAACTCCGAAATCGACCCGCACAAGCGCGCCGAGGCCCGCGCGCAGCTGATGAAGACCGCGCTGGACACGCTCATCGGCGAGAAGCTGATGGAGTCCGAGGTCCAGCAGCTGGGCATCACCACCACCGAGGCGGAGGTGGATGAGCTGGTGCAGGACGTGCTCAAGCAGAACAACGTCAGCGACATGAGCCAGTTCGAGCAGCTGCTCAAGAACGAGGGCTTCACGCTCGCCGGCTACAAGGACATGCTCCGCAAGCGCGTGGTGCGCGACAAGCTCCTGCGCATGAAGGTGGGCCCCAAGGTGAAGGTCACCGAGGAGGACCTGAAGGCCGCGTACACGCAGTACACGCGCATGGAGAGCGAGGACGTGGAGGTGCACGCCCGCCACATCCTGGTGCAGGTGGACGCCAAGGCCACGCCGGAGCAGGTGGCCGCCGCGAAGCAGAAGGCGGAGGGCATCGCGCAGGAGGCCCGCCGGCCGGGCATGGACTTCGCGTCCCTGGCGCGCGCCCGCAGCGAGGGCCCCAGCGCGGCGGACGGCGGCGACCTGGGCTACTTCAAGCGCGGCGTGATGGTGCCCGCCTTCGAGAAGGCCGCCTTCAACCTCAAGGAGGGTGAGGTCAGCGAGCCCATCCGCACCAACTTCGGCTGGCACATCCTCAAGGTGGAGGAGCGCCGCAACATCGCCGTGGCCTCCTTCGAGGAGATGAAGCCCAAGCTGGAGTCCAAGCTCCTCAACGAGAAGACGGAGAAGTTCCTGGACCAGTACGTCCAGGAGCTGCGCTCGAAGGCCAACGTCGAAGTGAAGATGTGAGCGCGGTGGCCACGGCGGATGCGCGCCCCCGCGTGGGCATCTCGCTGGGGGACGTGTCGGGCATCGGGCCGGAGGTGACGGCCCTGGCGCTGGCGAAGCCCGCGGTGCGCCGCGCGCTGGTGCCGGTGGTGTTCGGGGACGGGCCCACGCTGGAGGGCTTCCCCCTCTTCCGCCGCTTCCCTCGCGTGGCCCTGGAGGACCTGGGCCGCACGGAGGGGCCGGCGGTGGTGGAGGTGACGCACCTTCCGGCGAAGCACCGCGTGCCGGGCAAGCCCACGCGCGAAGGCGGCAAGGCGCAGTACGCGTACGTGCGGGCCGCCATCGACGCGATGCGCGCGGGCACGGTGGACGCGCTGTGCACCGCGCCCGTGTCGAAGGAGGAGATTTCGCGCGCGGGCATCCCGTTCATGGGCCACACGGAGGTGCTGGCGGACGCGTTCGGCGTGGACGTGTTGATGATGATGGACGGGCCGCGCGTGCGCATCGCGCTGGCGACGAACCACGTCCCCATCTCCGCGCTGCCGAAGCTGCTGACAGTGGAGAAGCTGGTGGCGCAGCTTCAATTGCTCTCGCGCAGCCTGGGGCCGGTGGTGGGCCGCAAGCCGCGCATCGCCGTGCTGGGGCTCAACCCGCATGCGGGCGAGGGCGGGATGCTGGGGCGCGAGGAGGTGGAGGTGATTGGGCCCGCCATCCGACTCGCCCGGGCGAAGCGGGTGGATGCGCATGGGCCCATCCCCGCGGATGGCCTGTTCGCGCGGCCTGATGAAGTCGGCGCGAAGTACGACGTGGTGCTGGCCATGTACCACGACCAGGGGCTCATCCCGGCCAAGGCGCTGGACTTCGAGCGCACGGTGAACGTGACGCTGGGCCTGCCGGTGCCTCGCACGTCGCCGGACCACGGCACCGCCTATGCGATCGCCGGCACGGGGACCGCGAGCTGCGTGCCCATGATGGAGGCGCTGCTCAAGGCGGCCCGGCTTTCTTCGAGCCCCGGGCGAGTTGCGCGTCCAGGTGCTTCGCGAGGTCCTCGCCGTCCTCCTTCGGGTCGATGAGCTTCGCGTGCGTGCCCCGCGCCGTTGAGTCGGGGACCACGAGCACGGTGACCTTCCCCGTGGGGCAGTGACCCAGGCAGGACGCGGGGATGAGCTGCGTCTTGTCCGCCAGGCCGTGGGCCTTGAGCGCCTCACGCACCCGGCGCGGAAGGTCCACCCCGCCCGCGTCCACCGGCAGCCTCATCAGGCAACGGTGACACAGGTGCAACTCGATGGGGTCTGGGTCCTCCCGCGCGGTCATGCGTCAATCTAACGCTGGAAGCGCGTGTTGCGCTGCGGCGGCGCGTGGGGTCGACCAGAGGCTGGGAGACGTCAACCGGGCCTGGCGGATGAGCGGGCGGGCTAGAAGACGAACGGGTAGTGCACCGGGGTGTTCATGGCGACGCGGTGCACGGGGAACTTCCAGCCGCGCACCTGGTCCTCGATGCAGCCGGCGAGCGGGGAGCCCTTCAGGGCTTCGGTCTCCATGGCCACGCCGGAGACGGTGCCGGCGGTGTCCACGGACCAGCGCAGCTGGAAGCGGCCGCCGTTCTCCAGGGCGGTGCCGGCCTTGAAGTTCTGGACGCAGGTGGCGATGGCGGGCTGGTTCGTGACGACCACGTTGGTGATGTCCGAGGCCGCGAGCTGCTCGCGCTCGGAGGTCGGGGCCGGCGGGATGTAGACGGTCTTCTCCTGGGCCTGCTTCTGGGCGGAGGCCTCCGGGGACTCCGCATCGTCGGTGAAGCCGAGCTCTCGGGCGAAGTCCTCGTCGATTTCGGACTCGGGCTGCGCGGCCTCCTCGGCCTCGGCTTCGGCGGCGGCCTGACGGGCCCGGGCCAGCTCCTCCTCGGAGATTCCGCTGCCGAAGGACATCTCGCGGACCTCGCCGGTGTCCTCGGGCGCTTCAATCGTGGCCGCGCGCTGGGCCACGGGGGCCTTCTTCTGCGTCACCGGAGCGGGCTGCGTGGACGGCCTGGGGTCCGGGGCCAGCGTGTGGAGGCCCGTGGTCAGGCCCGCGCTCGCGGGGCCCGTGAGGCCGGGCGTGTTCGGCGTGAGGGCCTGCGCGGCGCGCTGCGCGTCCGTCAGCGCGGGCGTGTTCATGCCACCCGCGATGGACTGCGAGAAGTCCGGCGTGGCCGCCTGGGTGCCGGGGACACCGTAGAAGCCCTGCGTGCCGACCTGCGCGGGCGCGGTGCCCGGCTGAGCCGTCGCGGAACCTTGAGTGCCCGGAGCGCCGAACTGCGCGGCCTGCGTGCCCGGCTGCTGAGCAGTGGTGAGGCCCTGCGTGACCGGGGCGCCCACGGTGCCAGCCAGGGCCTGTGCCTGCGGCGTGGGCTGCGCCTCATCCTTCGCAGTCAGGCGCAGACCCGCGACGACGAGGAGGCCCGCGGCGAGCGCGCCCATCGCCACGGCGCTGACGAAGGACATGGGGCTCATGCCGAGGATGCGCGTGGACGCATCGGCGATGGCGGGCGGCGGAGGCTCGGGCGCCACGGGGGCGTACGGCATCCACGGCTGCGGTGCGTAGGCCTCGGCAGGAGAGCCGGGCGTGGCCCAGGCGGGCGACGGCGGCGCGGCATCCCACGACGTCACGGCGCCACAGGCGTTCTCCTGGGAGGTGCTGGACGGGGACTCGTCCGCGCGCAGCCACTCCGGGATGACGATGTTGGCGGCCTCGGCGGACAGCGTGAGCTGGGGCTCCACGTTGTCGTTGGACGGCGGCGGCAGCGACTGGAGCCAGGTCTCCTCCGTGGAGGCCAGGTCGAGCAGCGTGCGCAGGGGGCCGGTCGCGAAGGACTCCGGAACGATCTCCTCTTCTTCGGGAGTCTCGGAGGAGAGCGCGCGCTCCAGGCACGCATCCAGCTCGGCTTCGAAGGTCTCGGGGTCGCGGGAGAAGTCCGGACCGCCCACCTGCGCCCGCGAAGACACATCACCTGTCAGCAGCTCGCTCACGCCACCCTCCCCGCCGCCCATACAGCGCCAGACCGCCCGACCACCGGCTCACTGCCAGGGGGCCGATGTTAGGAACGACCCCCGTTCGCGCTACCGCGAGCGTCCAGCCGTGAACGCTCCAGCGGTCATTTGCCCCCGAGCGAGGCCCGAAACGTAAGGCCCCGCACTCCACACTGTGCGCCGGTGTGCCGACAGGGTTCGGCTTTCCACTGCCAACCCGTCATGTCAGGAGGGGGAGGTAGACAGTCGGGGCCTACCCGCCCTGCATGAGCACGAAGCCCTCCGCTACCTATGCGGTCGAGTTCCTCCAGACCGCCGTGAAGCAGCTCGCGGCGGTGGATCCGGTCCATCAGCGCCGCATCGCGAAGCGGATCGACGCGCTGGCCACGGAGCCCCGGCCCGTGGGCGCGGAGAAGCTCAAGGGCAGCGACTACCTGCGGATCCGCATTGGCGACTACCGCGTCATCTACCAGATCGAGGACGGCCGGCTCGTGGTGTTGATCGTCGAGCTGGGCCACCGGCGGGAGATCTACCGCTAGCCGTCTTCTTCGCCTTCTTCGTGAGCCCCAGCTCCGCCTTCACCTGCTTCCACGCGACGCGCGGCTGGCCCTCGGACTCCCGGCGCGCGGCGTCCGCCTTCTGGATGTCCCGCCGGTCCTCCAGCGCCTCCAGCGCCTGAAGGTCCTCGAAGGGAATCACCGCGACCAGCTTCTTGCCGTGCCGGGTCAGGACGAGCCGCTCCTTCCCGTAGGCCGCCCGGTTGAGCAGCTCCGCCAGGTCGTCGCGCGCTTCGGTGATGCTGACTTCCATCATGACCGTTCCCCGGGAAACGTACGTTTCGTACATATCATACGGAACGTCCCGACACGGCGTGCCACCTCAGTACCGCGGGGTGCCTGCCTTGGGCGTCAGGTTGCCAGGCGGGGCCTGGACTCCGTTCACGCGCAGGCCCGCGTGCATGAAGGTGGGCGCTCCCTGGAGGAAGGCCGCCGGGAAGTTGAGCGTGGGCTGGGATTCGTCATCCAGCGCCTTCACCTGCTCCGGCGTGAGCTTCACGTCCAGCGCGCCCAGGTTGGTGTCCAGCTGCTCCAGCGTGCGCGCGCCCAGGATGGTGGAGGCCACTCCCGGCCGGCCCTGCACCCAGGCCAGCGACACTCGCGCCACCGAGGTGTTCTGCTCCTTCGCCACGCGCTGGAGCACGTCGATGAGCCTGTAGGTCTTCTCGTTGAGCGACGCCTCCGCCCACGCGCCCCGGTCCGCCTTCTGCTTGCCCGCGTTCTCCCGCGTGTACTTGCCGCTCAACACCCCGCTGCGCAGCGGCGACCACGGCGTCACGCCCAGCCCCAGCTCCCGCGCCATCGGGATGAGCTCGCCCTCCACCGTGCGCTCCAGCAGCGAGTACTCGATCTGCAACGCCACCAGCGGCGCCCAGCCCCGGAACAAGGCCGTCACCTGCGCCTGCGTCACCTTCCACGCGGGCGTGTCGGAGAAGCCCACGTAGCGGACCTTGCCGGAGCGCACCAGGTCGTCCAGCGCCCGCATCGTCTCCTCGATGGGCGTGTTCGCGTCCCAGGCGTGCATCCAGTACAGGTCGATGTAGTCCGTCTGCAGCCGGCGCAGCGACTCATCGCACGCCGCCATCACCGACTTGCGCCCCGCGCCGCCGCCGTTCGGATCCCTCTCGAAGAGGTTGCCGAAGAACTTCGTGGCGATGACCACCCGGTCGCGCTTCGCCGGATGCTTCCCGATGTGGTCCCCGATGATCTTCTCCGCGTGCCCGAACGTGTACACGTTCGCCGTGTCGATGAAGTTCCCGCCCCGCTCGATGAAGCGGTCCAGGATGGCGTTGGACGTCTCCACGCTGCTGCCCCAGCCCAGGTCCTCGCCGAACGTCATGGCGCCCAGGCAGAAGGGACTGACGCGCAGGCCGGAGCGGCCCAGGGTGACGTAGTGGTCGAGCGACATGGGCGGCTCCCTCGCGGATGGGAAAGGCGCGCGGAGCCAATCCCAGACGCCTCCACCGCGCCAACCGCCCTTCCCTCGCGACGTCCAACGCCAGACACGCTCCCGCGCCCATCCGCTCAACGCAGGACATCCGCGCGCGTCAGCGCTCCCGGCGCTCCTCGAGCGCGCAGCCATACACCGGCGTGCCGCCGCCCTCGCCGTCCTCGCGCAGCACGCGCTCCAGCGCCTCGCGCCCCGGGCTGTCGCCCACGTGTCCTCGCGCCACCGTGATGCCGCCGCTGAAGCGCAGGCGCCCGTCCGCGCCGTAGAGCACCACGTGCCCGGAGGTCGTCGCGCCGAAGCGCTTCGCCTCCACGCCGTCCGGGTCGCTCAGCACCGTGACGCCCGGGATGCTCGCGGCCGTGCGCCACAGCGCTCCCTGCTCCCAGCCGTCCTCCAGTCCCTCCGGACGCAGGAACAGGACGAAGGCCTCCGCGCGTCCGTCCACGTGCGCCATCACCTCCGCCAGCTCCGCCAGGCTCGCCCGAGTGCAGGTGCACTTCGGATGCGCGAGCATCACCAGCACCGGACGCCCGGACTGGCGCTTCAGCCGCGTTCCCTCTGGCCATGCCGCCGCCGTCACGGGCTCGGCCCCCGGCGTCACCGAGTACCGGGCCAGCGCCACGACGCCCGCGCCGATTCCGCCCAGCCACAGCGCTCCCGCGAGCATCAGCCAGCCCCGGGTAGAAGGCCCCGTCATTCCGAACGACTCCTGGAAGGTGTCCGTCCACCGTGACGCTACCGGCACCCGCCCCGGCAGCGTCGCGCCCTCCAGGGCCGGGTCAGTGTCCGGTGCCCGTGCTCCCCAACGGCCTCTGGTGGATCGCGGAGAGGGCGGACCTCGACATGACCGCGCCGGACGTGGAGCCTGGAGGCACCACGAGCGGCGCGGTGTCACTCCGCGACGGGACGTACCTGGCGCTCCTGCGCACCACGGTCAGCCTGCAATGACTAGCGGTGGTACGCGTGCTGGCGGTCCGCGTGGTGTTGCAGTTGGCGCCGCGCGGCCTCGAAGGCGTCCGTGACGGCCTGGTAGGCATCCGCGTGGGCCGCGAGCTCCGCCGGCTCCCGGTCCGCGATGATGTCCCTGCCCGGCACGTGCAGCTCCACGCGCACGTGGAAGCGGTGCCCCTGGGCGTGGTGGCGGTGCGGCTCCTCCACCACCACGTTGCAGCCGGTGATGCCGTCGTAGAACTGCTCCAGCTTGTCCGCCTGGTCGCGGATGTGCTCGTTGAGGGTGTCGCTCGTCTCCATGCCCCGGTAGGTGATTCGCAGTGCGCGCTTCATCGTCCGCCTCGGGTAGGGCTCCGTGCTGTGGAGCCGGTGTGGATTCAAGGCATTGCATGAGCCCGGCCAACGTCCCGGGCCCACGAAACACCTATAACGGCCGCCTTTTGATGGGGCATGACGGGACACGCGCCCCGCCGCATGGGGCAGGTTGACTCACGGCAGCTTGCGCAAGCGAGGCAGCAGCTCCGCTACTGGGCGCCCCTGGTCCTCCGCGTCCAGGTACACCTGCACGGCGTGTCCCACGCCCTCCACGGGTTCGGCGAAATAATTGCGCTTGGTGGGCACCACCCACGCGAAACCCGTGCGCGGCAGCACGAAGCTGGGTGCGTTGCCGTAGGTGAGGAAACCTCCGGTCCGCTCGCCCACCAGGGGCGCTCCCGTGGCGCGGTGCAGGGCATAGGCTCCGCTCTCTCCCGAGGACGCGGAGTCCCGGTCCACCAGCACCACGATGCGCCCCGTGAAGGGCGTCTTCGCGTGGCCCTCCACGCGACCGCTGTCGAACACGGGGCGCGAGGGCTCCGGCTTCACCGGCCACTTCGAACGGATGGCTTCACGTTCGGCCTTCGCTTCCGGCGTGTCCAACCGTCCATCCATGGCCTGCCGCTGCACGCGCGAGTTCCATTCGAAGCATGGATAGAAGGCGCCGTGCATCCACACCTCGCCAGAGGAGAACCAGGGCCCGCGCACCATCGCGTCCAGCCACTCGTACACGTAGCCGTCGTTGCCGCCGCTGTTGCCCCGGAGGTCGAACACCAGCAACTTGTGCTTGCGGTGCTTCGGCGCGTCCGCGACGAACTGGCGCAGCCCTGCCTCCGCCTCCGGCGGTCCTGAGAAGCGACGGAGGGTGATGATGCCCACGTCGCCCTTGGGCTCGTACGTGTAGATGTCCTTCGGCGCGAACTCCCGGGCCGGACGCGAGGGGCGGACCGTGAGCGGCAGCGACGTGTCGCCGCACCGGAGCGCCCGCGCATCGCCTCCGCCTCGCGCGGACACGGTGATCCGCTGAGCACGGGAGCCATCCGGCTTCAGCACCGGCGCCACCCGCAGCGTGTCCGCCTGCGCGCCCGCCACGGTGTTCGCGTCACAGGACGTGAGCTGAAGCCCCGGCGGCGCATCGGCCTGGTACTCACGGAACGCGAGCCGTGGCTCCTCGCGCAGCATGCTCAGGAGGCCGGATGGACCGAAGTGGTTGTCCGTCAGCGCCTCGCGCACGGCGATGGTCGGAGTGAGCACGCCGTCCTGGAAGGACACGGTGGGCCCGGACGCGGCCACCTTCGCGCTCCAGTCCTGGAAGAAGGCATCCGGATCAAACGTGCGGTGCGCGAGCAGCTCCGGCCAGCCGGAGTACGTGGTGCGCAGGAGCTGGTGCAGGAAGCGCACGTCCTCCGCCAGCGCTGCGCTGTCCACGCGGGTGTCGGGCGTGGGCTTCGGCCGGCGGAAGGCCTCGTGCAGCGCGGGGCTCTCCGGGTCGTAGCAGTACGCGGCGCCGGTCGTCCGCGAGTCCAGGTAGGGGGAGGGGGCCGCCGTCAGCAGGCCTCCCACGAGGAGGAAGAGATGCATGCCTGGATTACGACGCAGCCCCCCGAGCCATTGCCAGCAACAAGGCTCAGTGACTCAGGGTGAAGCGGCGTCGCGTCAGCTCGGAGACGGGATGGGGGCGCGGCCGGGCTCGACGACCTGCGGTCCGCGACCGGGGAACTGCACGCCCTCATCGGCTTGCTTCTCCTGCTCCTGGTGCAGCAGCCGCGCCTGAGCGCGGGTGCGGTGCAGCCCTTCGCCCAGCAACTCATAGGCCCGGTGAAGGAAGAAGGACGCGCCGCTCATGGCGAAGATGGAGGCCACGAAGCGCGTCTGCCGGGGACGCACCGTGGCGGAGATGAGGAAGGACGCGGCCACCCACGGGCTCAGGCAGAAGGGGCAGTCCAGCAGCTCGCCCATCACGCGACGAAACCCCGTGCCCCGGGCCTGCTCGCTCACCTCGCCCGCGCTGGCGTTGCCCTTGAATCGCGTGAACGGGGCGCGCACCACCGCCGTGACCTTGTCCGCCGCCACCACCCGGGTGACGACGTGCGTGGCGGCCCCGAACAGGGCCAGGTCGCCGCCGCTGAAGCGCTCGGGGAGGCGCCGTCCTGTCGCTCCCATCCACCCCAGGAAGCCCAACACGGTCGTGCTGAAGGTCCCTATCAAGACGCCATACGAGCCCAGCGGGTGGATCTCCGAGTCATACCCTTCGAATGGTCCCGTCTCCTGAAGCGCTTTCATGGGGTGCACAGCCTCCGTGCCGCGAAAGCTGTGCATTCCCCCGTGGTCGAAGCATCCAGGCGGACAGGCGCGCGGGAACTCGCTCCAGCGCGGAACTACCGCGCCGCCGTCATGTCCAGCACCGCGGCCCCGCGCACGCGGCCTTCGCGCAGGGCCTGGAGTGCCTCGTTCGCGGCGGACAGGGGAAACACCTGGACCTCCGTGCGCACCGGAACTCGCGGCGCCAGGGCCAGGAAGTCCATCGCGTCCTGCCGCGTGAGGTTCGCCACCGAGCGCACGCCGCGCTCCTCCCACAACACCGAATAGGGGAAGGACGGGATGTCACTCATGTGGATGCCGCCGCACACCACCACGCCGCCCTTGTCCACGGCCTTCAGCGCCGCGGGCACCAGCGCGCCCACGGGAGCGAAGAGGATGGCCGCGTCCAGCGGCTCCGGCGGCAGCGTGTCCGAGCCTCCCGCCCACACCGCGCCCAGCTCCCGCGCGAAGGCCTGGCCCTGGGTGTCGCCCTCGCGCGTGAAGGCATACACGCGGCGCCCCTGATGCCGCGCCACCTGGATGAGGATGTGCGCGGCGGCGCCAAAGCCATACAGCCCCAACCTGGGGCCCTCTCCCGCCATGCGCAGGCTGCGGAAGCCGATGAGCCCCGCGCACATCAGCGGCGCGGCCTCCACGTCGCGGTAGGACGGCGGCAGCGGGAAGCAGAAGCGCGCATCCGCGACGGTGTACTCCGCGAAGCCTCCGTCGATGTCGTAGCCGGTGAAGCGCGCCGTGTCGCAGAGGTTCTCCCGGCCGGAGCGGCAGAAGCGGCACTGCCCGCAGCTCCACCCCAACCACGGAACCCCCACGCGCAGCCCGGGGGCGAAGCCCTCCACCCGCGCGCCCGTCGCCACCACCGTGGCCACGATTTCGTGGCCCGGCACCAGCGGCAGCTTCGGGCGCGTCAGCTCTCCGTCCACCACGTGCAGGTCCGTGCGGCACACCGCGCAGGCGTGCACCTTCAACAGCACCTGCTCCGGCCCGGGCTCCGGAATGGGCCGCTCCTCCTGCCGCAGGCGCTGTCCGGGTGCGTGAAGCACCATCGCCCGCATGGTCGCTGCCATGGCCCGCCTGCCTCCCCACCCGCGCACATCACGGGTGTCGAAGACAAGCTAGTCAGTGCCAGATGACCCGGCCGCTGCCGTTGACCCGGAGCTGGGTCGACAGGGCATGGCCATACAGGTCCACGTTCCCCGACGAGTCGAGCACGATGACCGCCCCGCCCCCGTCCACGTACGCGGCGACGGTGCCGGAGCCCTTCGACGTGATGTTCACGTCCACGGCCCGGAGGCCCGGGGCCCCGAGGCCACCGCTGCCGTCCAGCCAGGCGTCGAGCCGGTTGGTGACGCCCTTGAGCGTCGTGAAGCCGGAGCCGTCCGTCCGGGTGCGCACATGCTTCGCGGCCCCCTCGAACTTCAGGTCGCCGGAGCCGGACTGCGACAGGTCCACCCACTCGGCCAGGCCTTCGCCGGCCGCGCACAGCTCCATGTTCCCGGAGCCGCTGAGCTTCGCCTCCAGGGTGCGCACCCCGCCGCAGAAGCTCAGGGAGCCGGAGCCCTTCGCCAGCAGCTTCACGTCCTCCTTCACCCGCTCGAAGCCCTCCACGCGCAGGGAGCCGGAGCCGTCCTGCGTCGCGCCAATCATGCGCGGCACGAGGACCTCCACGCGCGCCGGGCCCCGGGGCGCGAACGAGCCGTCCGTCTCGATGACCAGCGTGTTTCCGGGCGACACGAAGGTGCGCACGCGGTGCTGGAGGTTCTCATCCAGCGTGACCTTCACGTCCGGCACCTCGCCCTCGCGAATCACCACCTCCATCGAGCCCCGGTTCTCCACGGTGGAGAAGCCGGTCGCCACGCGCGACTCCGTGACGGTGTTGCCGTCGCCCTGCAGCTCATCGGTGAAGTAGCAGCCGGACAGCAGCCCCGCCGCGAGCGCGGCGAATCCCAAACGCTTCCACATGTTCCCCTCCCACACTTCGAATCGAATGCCGTGTCAGATCTGCACGCCCAGCAGGACGCCCGGCCACACCCGCACGGTGGTGCGTCCCCCGTCGGAGACGCTGCGCCACTCCGGCCCGATGCCCAGCTCCTCCCAGCGGTCCCCGTTGTCCCAGGTCACGAGCGTGTTGCCGGTGACGCCGCCGATGAGCGCAAACCGCTTCGCCACCTGCCAGCCCGCCACCAGCCGCAACTGTCCCAGCACGTTCAGGCCATCGCCATCACGAAAGAGGTTGTCCGCGTGGACGCTGCTGCCAATGACATCCAGGTCGAAGAACAATGGCCCCGCGGGGATGTGCGCGCCAAAGCCCATGCCTCCCACGTAGCGGCGGCGGTGCGTGTCCGTGCCCGGGTTGAAGCCCAGCGTCAGCAGCGTGTGGAAGTGCCGGCCGCCGAACTTCACCGCGACGTTGGTGTACGCGAGGTCGCTGGCCCACAGCTGCAGGTTCGCCTGGCCGTTGCCGATGAAGCTGAGCAGGCCCAGCGCCTCGCCCTGGGACTCGCGCGCCACGTTGATCAGCCCCAGCTGGAGGCCGTCCACCTTGCCCGCGACGTTGACCAGCCCCACCTGCGCGCCGGACACGTCCCCGCCCACGTTGAGGAGCGACAGCTGCGCGCCTTCCATCCGGCCCGCGTAGTTGAAGCCCGAGGAGGCCTGGAGGCCGGACATCGTCGAGGCGAGGTTCGCGCCCGCCGCGAACTGCGCGCCCTTGAACCGCGCGGTCGCGATGTTCGCGCCCACGGTGAACTGGCCCCCCACGCCGCCCGAGCCCGCGATGTTCGCGCCCACGGAGAACTGGCCGCCGGCCAGCTCGCCGGCCACCACGTTGCCGCCCACGGCGAACTGGCCCGCCACCGCCGCGCCCTTCACCACGTTGAGGCCCACCGCGGCCTGGAGGCCGTCCAGCTCGCCCGTGACGATGTTGCCGCCCACGGCGAACTGCGCGCCGGACGCGGTGCCTCGCACCACGTTGGCCCCGAGCGTCAGCTGCACGCCGGACAAGTCCTCGCCCACCCAGTTCGCGCCCAGGGACATGGCCGCGCCATCCACCCGCTTCGCATGCGTCCCGAGCGCCCCGAGCGCGAACGTGGTCACCAGCCGCTCCGTGGCCGTGCCCGCCGTGCTCACGTGCGGCAGGGCCATCAGCACCACCGGGACGTGGAGCTCCTCCGTGTCCGAGCGCTGCTGCGCCACCGCGGCGGGCCGCGCGGGCTCACCGCCCGTCGCGGCCTCCACGAGGGGCGCGGGTGACAGCGCCGCGACAGGAATCGCGACGGCCGTGGGCGCCGGTGCCTCCTGCGCGGGAGCGGCGTACGACTCCGGAGCGGCGGTTCCTTCCGTCCGCTCCTCGGCCCCGGCCGCTCCCGCCGCCACCGCGGCCATCACCCCGACACACACCGCGACCTTGCGCTTCATCGCCTGGACCTTCCTGAAAAAGGATTCGGCGAAGGGAACACCGGTCGCTTCCAGAACTGTCACCTGCCCGTCTTCACCTCCCCCGAAGCCCGGTGTCCGGCGCTCCCGGCCGCTACGCTCCCCCCATGCGCCCGTCCCGTCCTCCCCACCC
>NZ_RAWC01000020.1:0-76078 GCF_003611685.1 Corallococcus sp. CA049B
GACAACGCCCTGCCCCCTCGCGGCGGGACGGGGGCCACGGCGCCGGTTCCGGCAGGCGCGCCCCCCGCGACGACCGGCGCCACGGCCCGCCCCGCGCCGGTGGCGTCGCGCTTCGGGCTGGCGGTCATCGCCGGGACGACGCGCGGCCAGCGCTACAAGCTCCCGGTGACGGGCTGCGTGGTGGGCCGCCAGCGCGGCGCCATCCTCTTCCCGGACGACGTCTTCGTGTCACCGCTGCACGCCACCTTCCTCGTGAAGGACGGCGCCCTCTTCGTGCGCGACGAGTCGAGCGCGTCGGGCGTCTACGTCACCTTCGCCGGCACGGAGCCGCTGGCGCCGCGCGCCCTCTTCAGCGCCGGCCAGCGGCTGTTCCGCTTCACCGGCCGCGTGGAGGCCCCCGCGCCCGTGGCGGGCCGCCCCACCCCGTATGGCTCGCCCGTGCCGCTCGGCCAGGCGCTGTACGGCGTGGAGGAGGTGCACATGGGTGGCAGGGCGGGCCGCGCGGTGGTGACGGCCGCGGCGCTGCTCACCATCGGACAGGCCCACTGCGACCTCGCGTACCCGAACGACGAGGGGCTCGCCGGCCGGCACTGCGAGCTGAGCCCCACCGCGACGGGCGCGATGCTGCGCGACCTCTCCGGCGGCCTGGGCACCTTCGTGCGCATCCCGCCCGCCACGGAGCGGCCCCTGCGTCCGGGCGACCGCGTCCGCCTGGGCCAGCACGTCATGCAGGTGGAGACGCTGGGCTGACGCGAAGCAGCCCGCCCCCGCCGGAGCGGGACGGGCGCTGCCGGCCGCTCAGGGCGACGAGGGACGCGCCACCGGGCTGCCGAGCCGGACCTCGATGTACGCGCGCGCGCGCGAGTCGGGCATGTCGGTCAGGTGGCGCACCCACCAGCCGCGGGCCTCGTCCGTGTTGTCGCGCTGCCAGTACAGCTCGCCCAGCTTGAGGGCCAGCTCCGCTTCCGGGTTGAAGTTGAAGGCTTCCTTGTAGCTGGAGGTCGCGCGGCCCAGCTCCCCGGCCATCACGTCGCGGTCCCCGTCCTGGGTCAGCTTGCGCGCCTTGTCCACGTTGCGCGCGTTGCTGGGGATCTGCCGCAGGTAGTCCGGCTGATCCGAGCCGGAGGTGAGCAGCCGGGGCGCGTTGGGCGGCGCCACGTACTGGTTCCCCTCGGAGCCGCTGCCCGCGCCAATGCCGAAGTAGTAGACGAAGAAGCCCACCGCCCCCAGCACCAGCACGGTGGTGAGCGCCTTGAAGAAGAGGATGATGCCCTCGCCGCCACCGGAGGCGGGCGCGACCACGGAGGTCTGCGTGCCCTCCTGCGCGAGCGTGGCCTCCGCGGAAACGGGCGTGCGCGAGTGGGGCAGGCCCTGCACGGTGGCTTCCACCGTCACGTCGTTCCAGGCCGTGTTGTTGCGCGCGGCGTTGTGCGCGGCCTGCGACTTGCGCGGGATGGGAGCCAGCACGCCGGAGGCCTGGGGACGGCGCCCGCCCGTGTCGTTGGCGGCGGCCCCTCCGCGACGGCGCTCCTTGTCCACCGCGAGCAGCTCCGCCTTGAAGGCCCCGGCGTTGGCCGGCCGGTCATCCGGGTCCTTGGACAGGACGCGGAGGATCAGCCGCTCCATTCCCGGGGAGATGCGCGCGTCCGGACGGCGGCGCGTGGGCGGAGGCGGCTCCTCGGTGAGGTGCTTGGTGGCGAAGCCCACCGCCGAGTCGGACTCGAAGGGGAGCAGGCCCGTCATCAGCTGGTAGAGGATGACGCCCACCGCGTACAGGTCCGAGCGGTGGTCCAACACCGCGCCGCGCGCCTGCTCGGGCGACATGTACTCGGGGGTGCCGCACACGAAGCCCGCGCGCGTGAGGGCCGGGCCCTCGTCCTGCGAGTCGGTGATCTTCGCGATGCCGAAGTCCAGCACCTTCACGAAGTCCGGCTCGTTGCGGCGCTGCTCCACCATGATGTTCTCGGGCTTCAGGTCCCGGTGGATGACTCCCGCGCCGTGCGCGTCCGACAGCGCGCTGAGGATTTGAAGGGCGATGCGCACCACGCGCGCCTCGCCCAGCGGCCACTCGCGGCTGAGGATCTGATGCAGGTCCTGCCCGGCCACGTACTCCATCGCGATGAAGAGCGCGCCGTCGTCCGCCTGACCGAAGTCCAGCACGCTGATGGAGTTGGGGTGGTTCAAGCGGCTGGCGGCCTTGGCCTCGCGCTGGAAGCGCGCCACGGTGCGCTCGTCCGACAGCAGCGTGTGGCGCAGCACCTTCAGCACCACCATCTTGTCCAGCGCGAGCTGACGGGCGCGGTACACCTTGCCCATGCCACCCTCGCCGATGAGGGCTTCCACCCGGTACTTGGCGGCAATCGTCTTGCCCACGTATTCGTCGCCGCCGTCCGCCGTGCGCAGGAGCGTCGCGCCGCAGGCGGGGCAGTAACGGGAGGAATCTTCGGCGTCGGCGCCGCAGGAAGGGCAGTACACGTCAGCGTCCAGTCAGTGGGGCCGGGACTTCACCATGCCCCTCGGGTGGGAGCAAGCCGTGCGCTGTCGGGCCCCCCAACGCGGCGCGGGCCTGCTAGAAGGGACGCTCGCATGGACGCCGTGGACTACTGCCCCCGCTGTGACACCGAGAATTCCCGGGATGCCACTGTCTGCCGAGCTTGCGGCTCGGCGCTGCGCTCCGGGACCATGGTGATGGCCGTGGCGCACATCTCGTCGCGCCCCCAGGTGTCCATCCGCGTGGTGCGCGCGGACGGCGGCCCGGAAGCGCTCGTGCGCATGCAGCGCGACACCCTCACCTGCGGCCAGCAGGCGGACATCGCGCTCAACGACGACCCGTTCATCATGCCCGTGCAGGCGCGCTTCTTCTTCTCCGGCGCCCGCCTCGCCATCGAAGACGTGGGCGGCGCCAACGGCGTCTTCGTGCGCCTGCGCAATGAGCGTGAGCTGCCCGCCGGTGGAGAGCTGCGCCTGGGCCGCCAGCGCATGGTGCTGGAGCCCATCCCCGCCGCGGCGCTGGGGCCCGGCGGCACGCAGGTGTGGGGTTCGCCGGATCCCGGCTACCGGCTGCGGCTCATCCAGCTGCTGGAGGGCGGCCTGCGCGGCGCGGCCTTCCCGCTCAAGGACGGCGACAACCTGCTGGGTCGTGAGCAGGGCGACATCGCCTTCCCCACGGACGGCTTCGTGTCCGGGCGGCATGCGCTGCTACAGGTCAGGGGGGACCGGCTGATGGTGCGCGACGTGGGCTCGTCCAACGGCACCTTCATCCGCCTGGCGGGGCCGACCTTCGTCGACAACGGCGATCACTTCCTCATCGGCCGCCAGCTGCTGCGGGTGGAGATCCAGCCCGCGGCGGCCTGAAGCGGCGGTCCTTCGCTCGAGCCGCGCGGACCGCACGGGCATGGAAGCCCCGTGCGGCCCGGTCAAGCCACGGCTTCAGCCGTACGACTTCTCCTTCTTCTCCTGCTCTTCCTTGCAGCGGATGCAGAGCGTCGTCACCGGACGCGCATCCAGACGCTTCGGGGAGATGTCCTCCTCGCAGCGCTCGCAGATGCCGAAGGTGCCGTCCTCCACGCGCTTGAGGGCGCCGTCGATCTTCTGCAGGAGGAACTTCTCGCGGTCCCTCAGACGGAAGACCATGGACTGGGTGTACTCGGAGGCGGCCTGGTCGATTTCGTCAGGCAGGTCGTCCGTGTCGAAGGACGATTCCTCCACCAGGGTCTTCTTCGCGCTTTCGAGCAGGCTCGCTTTGCTGTCCTCGAGCATCTTCTTGTAACGCTTGAGATCTTTCTGGTTCACAGCCTGCGGCTCCGTTGGACGGGTAGAGGGGGCCTGCCCCCGAAAAAAAGGGCCCGAAAGCTTTATTCATGCAGCTGCCAGTGTCAAGCTGACCTGCTCTAAAACGAAGGGTGCATGAGGGGCGCCTTGAGCGACAACACGAAGTTCGATCGGGAATTCATGCGCTCGGCGCTCTCCCTGGCCGCCAAGAGCGAGGTCGACCACTTCCTCTACATCTGCGACACGCCCATTGCGCCGGAGGACCTCCGGGGTAAGCCCGCGCGCAAGAAGCTGGTGTACGCGGTGACCATGGACAAGCTGGCGCAGGAGCTCCTGCACAAGAAGGTCCGCGCGCTCGTCATCCCCGCGTACGACTACTCGCGCACGGAGCGGGTGAAGGTGGCGCTCGTGTCCGCGCTGTCCCAGGGTGCGTTCAAGGAAGGCGACCTGGTCCTCTGCATGACGGGCAAGGTGGGCCGCGCGCCGGACACGCTGATGCAGATGCGCATCGGCGGGTCGCTGGACGACCGGCTGGCCATCGAGGGCGTGAAGCTGGGCGAGGAGTTCAACTCGCAGGTGGTGGACGCGCTGATTCAACTGGCGCTGCAGATTGGCCAGGAGGGCTTCGAGGGCCACCCCATCGGGACCATCATCACGATTGGTGACCACACGAGCGTGCTGGAGAAGAGCCGGCAGCTCACCATCAATCCGTTCCAGGGCCTGTCGGAGTCCGAGCGCAACGTGCTCGACCCGAAGATCCGCGACGCCATCAAGAACTTCTCCGTGCTGGACGGCGCGTTCGTCATCCGCGAGGACGGCGTGGTGCTGTCCGCCGGCCGCTACCTGTCCTCCAACGACGACACGGTGAAGATTCCCCTGGGCCTGGGCGCGCGTCACGCGGCCTCCGCGGGCATCACGTCCACCACCCACTGCATCGCGCTCACGGTGAGCCAGACGTCCGGCGCGGTGCGGCTCTTCAAGGGCGGCAACATCGTGCTGGAGCTGCACCAGACGGCGCGGCGGACCTGAGAAGCGCCCTCCCCTACTTCACGCGCTCGGGCGCGGCGTGGGGCTGGTGCTCTTCGCGGTAGATGTCCGCCAGGGCGTGCGCCTTCTCCACCTCGTCGCGCGCCGCGTCCAGCGCCATCACCCGGTCGAAGCGCTCCACCTGCTCGCGCAGCGCTTCCGTGACGACGCCGCCCGCGGCCATGCGCGCGGACGCGCTCTCCCGCTCGATGCGCAGGTCCGCCACGCGCTCGCCCAGCTCGCCGGCCGCGCCGAGCAGCAGCTCCGAGTCCCGCTCCGCGCGCCGCAGCGACTCCCGCGTGGATTCCAGCAGGCGCTCGGTCTGCACGCGGTCGCGCTCCAGCACGCCCACGCCCTTCGCGTCTCCCCGGTCATGCGCCGTCTGCCGCCGTCCGGCGATGTCGCCCAGGCGGGCCGTGTAGCGCGTCACGCCGCGGGAGAGCTCGCCCTTGAGGGCCAGCAGCGTGGCGGCGGACTTGCGCACCTCGGCAGCCTGGCGCTCCAGGTCCTCGATGAGCCGGTCGAACGTGGCCAACGGGTCCACGGGCGCCGCGGGGGTCTTCTTGCGTTTGAGGAAGCCGAACATGGCGCGAGCCGAAGCCTACCCGAACGGGCGGCAGAGCAACCGCACCCGTTCCAGTGCCTCGGCCACCGGACGCCCGCCGCCGGACAGCACGGCCAGGTAGCGCGCGGGCGTGAGTCCGTAGACGGACAGCAGGTGCTGCAGGAGCACCACGCTCTCCGTCGCGCGCCGGTCCGCGGAGGCGAGCGACGCGGCCTCGCCCACCGCCTCCAGGATGTCCGTCACCCGCGCCACCAGCTCCGCGCCGGGCGTCTCCGGCACGAGGGACGCAGAGGGCGCGGACGGGAAGAGCGCGTCGAAGGAGGCCTCCACGGCCACGCCCGACCCGGGCGCGCGGCCCGCCGCCACCGCCTCCAGCGCCTCCAGGTGCGGGGCCAGGGCCTCCAGGGCCTCCAGCGAGGCCGGCACGTCGCGAGGCAGGAGCGTGCGCCAGGGCGTGTCGAACTCCGTGCGCGCCCAGCGGATCTCCTCGTCGGAGAGCGGGTGGTAGAAGGCGCGGCCTCCCGCGGCGCGCTGCTCCAGCACCAGGGACTTGAGGTCCGGGTTCTCCTCGCCCAGCGAGATGAAGCTCAGCGCGATGTCCAGGGCGCCCATGGGCGCGCGCGTGCGGCGGATGAGGTCCAGGTCCACGCGGTCCTCGCCGTCGGTGATGAGCACCACCGTGGCGCGCGCGAGGTACGGGTCGCGCCCCTGCGCGGCGCGGATGGAGTCGAAGGCGGACAGGAGGGCCAGGGAGATGTCCGTCTGCCCTTCCGCGGGCGAGTCCCGGAAGAGCTTCTCAATCTGCCGGGTCGCCTCCGCGGCGGTGTCCACGCGGGCCAGCTCCGTGGGCACGTCGTTGAAGAAGCTGAAGTAGAGCGGGTCGAAGCTCTCTCCGCGCCGCGCCTTCACGCGCAGGTTGTTCAGCTCCGCGATGATCAACGCGTCACGGAAGCGCGCCCGCGCGCCGTGCATGGAGCCGGAGGCGTCACAGACGTAGACGCGCACGGCGGTGCGCTTCACCTTGCGCGGCTTGGGGGGCGGCGCGTCGTCCAGGTACGTGCGCACGAGCTGCCGGTGCCCCGCGAGGTCCTGGAGCAGGCGCCGAGGGTCCGTGATGACGAAGTGGTGGACCTCGTCCAGGCTGCCCGTCGTGGCGAACGACATCGTCTGCGTCGGATAGGGCACCTGGCGCGGGACGGCGCGCACGGCGGCGGCGTCCTTCTCGACGATCTCCTCCGACAGCGCGTCCTCCACGTCGAAGAAGCGCGCGCACCCCGCCGCCAGGTCGAACGTGGCCAGCTGCTCCGGCTTCAGGGAGAACGCCAGGTCCGCGAGCTGCTCGTCCGGCGCGTCCTCCGCCTCGCGTCCGGAGTCCGCCTCGGCATCCGCCTCTCCCAGCCACTGGAGCCGCGTGCCCGCCTCCGCGTCCTCCACCATCCGCGTCAGCCGGGACTCGGGGGGAAGCAGCGGCGTCAGCGCGCGCCGCGCCGCCGAGGCCAGCTCCGCGTCTCCCGCTTCGATGGCGCGTTCGTAGAGGCCCTGCAACGAACGGTAGGCGCCCCGGGGATCCCTCTGGGCAGTCTCCCGCACGCCGCGCACCAGCGCCTCCAGGGAGCGCGTGGGAGGCACCTCGCGCACCCGCTCGCGCGCCTCCGCCACGTCGGTGCGCAGCGCCATGCTCCGCGCGCGGTCCGCGTCCGTGGTGCCCAGGCGCAGCAGCATCTCGTGGGCCAGGTCCAGGTCGCGCCGCTTCTGCACCAGGTCGATGACGTTGTCCCGCGCGCGAGCGGCCAGCAGCTCCGCGACGGCCAGGCGCGCGTTGGCCGGCGGCCGCTCCCGGGTCGTCCCGGCCGGGCGCTCGAAGATCTCGAACGGCGCGTCCTCACCGCCCTGGGCCTCCAGCGGACGGCTGAAGAGATCCGCCACCTTCACCGCGCGGGCCAGCCGCACGAAGCCACGGTCCAGCGCGGTGAGGGCCCCCGAAGGCATCTCCCCGGAGCGGTGCGCCTTCTCCACCAGGCGCAGGCACTCCTCGTACTCCTCCAGGGCCTGGTTGGCGCGCGTCGCGAGCCCCTGCGCGAGCGCCCCCGCCCTGCCCCGCTGGGTGCCCAGCGCGAGCAGCAGCCGGGCATCCGCGGCGGTGTGGATGCCCACGCGATCCAGCTCGCGGTCGAGCGCCACGAGCACCGGCAGGCCCAGGTCCTCCGGCCCCTTCAGCTTGCGGCCGAAGGGCCAGGACCACGCGCCGCCACGGGCCGCCGCGGGCTGGCGGAGCGCATCCAGGCGCTGCCGCAGGGGAGTGAGCCGACGCGCCAGCACGTCTCAGCGCCGCCTTCCGGACAGGGCCCCCGCGCTCACGGCGCGGTCCGCCGATCCAGCACCTGCCGGCTGAAGCGTCCGAAGTCCTCGTCGACGCCGCGAAGCTGGGTGGACAGCTTGCGCGCGCGCTCGCCCAATTCGCCCGGGAGCGTCTCCAGCAGGCCCAGGGCGGCATTGAGCCGCACCAACTCGCCCTCCTTGAGCGCGAGCTGGGGGAAGCGGCTGCGCACCAGCCGTTCGAAGGTGCGCTCCGCGTCGGCGCGGCCGTTGAGCGCGTCCGGTGCGGGCAGCGCGGACAGCAGCTGCGTCAGCCAGCTGCGCAGGTACTTGATGCGCGACTGGAGGAAGGACAGCTCCGCCTCGCCCACCGCCGCGTGCACCGTGTCGGAGAGGAACGCCGACGCGGACGGGGGACGCGCCGCCATCAGCTGCCCGTCCAGGGCCACCAGCGCGTAGAGCTCGCCGTCGGGCGCCTGCGCGGACAGCTCGCCCCGGTAGTAGGTGTACGCGTCGCCGCTGAGCACTGCGTTGGGGGCTGGCGGGGGGCTGGCCACCTCGCGCGACAGCACGCGGGCGTGCTCCCGGAGACGGTTCTCCATCAGGTCGCGGCACTCGGCGAGCACCGGCTCCGCCTTCACGCCCTCGCGCCGCAGGTTCTCCGCCACCGCCTGCACCGCGCGGCCGTACTGTTCGATGCGCTCGAAGGGAGTCGCCCCCAGCACCTCGCGCGCGTACGCCACGCTCAGCGGCCGGAGCATCTCCTGCTTCAACCCGGCCTGCGAGGGGTCCAACGCCGTCAGGGCGGTCTCCAGTTGGGTGAGCCGGCGCGAGTCCGCGGACAGCGCATCCAGCGGATCCTTGCGGCCCCGGGGCGCCTGCGCGGGGAACGCCGCCGACACCCGGCGCCGAAGCGCGGCCACCACCCGGCGGCGCGTGTTCCGCTCCGCGTCGCGCAGCCGCTCGTGGAGGGACGGCACCTCCTCGCTGATCAGCGCCACCAGCAAGCCCATCACGCCCAGCTCCTCCTCCAGGTTCTCCGCGAGCCCGATCAGCCACTCCATCTTGACGCTGTCCTCGAACGCCAGCCCCTCCGCCGCGGACGCGCTCATCTCCAGCGCCTGCTCCAGGAAGCGCGCGGCCGACTCGCACAGCGCGGGGTAGCCCGGCTTGAGCTCCGGCACCGCCCGGCTCAGCTCCAGGACGTCGCGGATGGCGATGAGCAACGCCACGCCGCCGCGCCCCTCCCCCTGCCCCGCCGTCATGCCCCGCGACAGCCGCTGCTCCAGGGCCGCCACCAGCGCACGCGCCGCCACCAGCAGCGGCGCCCGGTTCTGGCCGTGGCGAGGCCCGGGCACCAGCTTGCCCAGCACGCCGCGCGCGGTGGTGGACACCACGCCCGCCTGCCAGTTGCGGCTCAGGCCCTCCGCGGCGTTCACGTCGTCGGCGGCCGCGAGCGTCGTCGCCTCGCGCTCCACGCCGCCGCCCAGCTCCTGGCGCACCTTGCCCAGCACCTCGTCGAAGGTGCGCTGCTCCAGCCGGACGATCTCCAGCTGCGCCCGCTCGCGAGGGTCCACCGCCGCCTTGAGCAGCGCGTCCGCCTCCGCCGCGGGCGGACCGCCCAACAGGAAGAACCAGCGCAGCGCGTCCAGGTCCTCGACGGTCGCCTCGAGCGGCCGGTCCGGACGGCGGTAGATCTGATCGCGCACCACCGCCGCCTTCAGCGTCCAGAGCGCCTTCACCACCGAGCGCTGGGAGAAGTACTTCGTGGGCACGTAGTCCGGCAGCTTCGACACCTGCGCCACGAGCGCGCGCTCCAGCGCGTCCGTGAGCATCTCCACGCCCTCCAACACGTGGCCGGGCACCTTCACCTGGGCCACCGCGTCCTGGAGCAGATCCAACTGCTGGAGCGTCAGCGTGGCGCGCAGGTCCGGCCGCGTCCCGTGCACGAAGCGGTGCAGCATGGCGGCCCGGCTCTCCCGCCGGGCGAAGGCCTTGGGCACGAAGCTGATGAAGCTCAACCGGTCCGCGAACGCCAGCAGCAGCTCCGGCGAGCGCGCCAGCACCTCCGTGAGGTACCGGTTGCTCGTCATCACCACGCACTCGGTGCGGCCGGCCGTCACCTTGCGGCCGTGCTTCAGCTCCCGCTCGTACATCACGTTGAGGATGGAGCGCAGCAGCATGTCCCGGCCGTCGAAGACCTCGTCCAGGAACGCGTGCACCGCGCCCAGCATGCCCTCGTCGGTGAGGTACTCGGTGCGCCCCGTCTCCGTGAGCACCTTGAAGTCCACCGGACCGATGAGGTCCGTCTGCAGCGTCGTCTCCGCGATCTGCTTGGAGAACAGCGACGGCAGCCCGGACACCTCGTCCGTGATGCGCCCCAGGACGGCGCTGGCGACCGCGCTCTTCGCCGTCCCGGGCGGCCCCACCACCAGCACGTGCTCGCGGCAGAGCAGCGCCAGCTCAATCTGCGTGAACAGCGTTTCCCGCTCCAGGTACGTCTCCCGCAGCTCCCCGAAGAAGCGGCGAAAGGACTGGGCGGCCTGCAGGTTGGGAGGAGGCGAAGTCACGAAGGGGCCAGAGGAGGATGCGGGGAAGGCCGCATGCTACCCGCGCCCCTCCCCCTATTTGAAGTGCACCGCACAGGCCCCGTCGGGGCAGTTGCGACCCGCGATGCGGAAGCGGTAGCGGGCCACCACCCCGTACACGGCGTCCGCCAGCTGCCGCAGTCCGGGGACGTAGTACACGTAGAGCAGCCGCCCCAACGGCCGCCGGCCCAGCGCGCGGACAATGGCCTCCGCTCCCTCCAGGACCCGGCCATCCGCCTGGATGAGCTGCATGGCCTTCTCACAGCGCTCGAAGCTCACCCCCGGGAAGGCAGCCAGGACGCCCTCGTCGCGGAACGAGAGCAGCTCCGTGCCCTGCCCACCCACCAGCTTGCGCATCTCCCGAGCGGCGCCGCTGCACACGCGGCAGTGGCTGTCGTAGAGCACCACGTCATGTCCCGGCGGCGTCGTCTGGAGCGTCGTCATGCGTCAGCGTCCCCTTGCGCCCAGTATGTCAACGCGGCTTGAACATCTCATGCAGTTGTCCGTGCACGCTGCGCCAGATGTCGTGCTGCCGTTCAATAGGATCCATCAGCGCCATGCCCACCGACGTCGCCGGGGAGCTGCCCTGGAAGGCCGAGTACTGTCGGATGCGCGTGCCGCCGCTGCCGTCGTCGTCGAAGACGAACTGGTTGGTACCGCGCAGCGGGTGCCCGTCCAGGGTGGTGATGTGGACGACGCGCTCCGTCTCGTTGAGCTTCACGGTGATGGGCGCCCACACCGGCGGCGGCCCCTGCTCCTCCAGGAACAGCCGGGCGCCGTCCGTCAGCGCGCTCGCCGCTGGCCGCAGTGAGATGCCCGCCGCGCCGAAGAGCAGCTCCGGGTTGCTGACGAAGGCCTCGAAGGCGTCCCTCGCGGACACACCGGGGAGGGTGCTGGTGTAGTCGGTGAGCGCCGTGGGAGCCCCCGCGATGGGCGGGCTCGGGTCCAGGTGTCCCAGCTGCTTGCGCGCGTAGGCATCCATCGAGGCGCCCTTGTCCAACGTCACGCTGAACGCGGCGGCCTGGGTCTGCTCCAGGAGCCGCGCCCCCTGCTTCAGCTGCTCCTGGATGGAGCCCGTGGGCTTCGGCGGGAACGCGCCCCCCACGCCGAAGTCGAAGCCGTTGCCCTCCCGCGCCCGGGGCGCCACCTGCGGCGCCCGCGCGGGAGTCGTGGCCGGCGCGCCGGTCCCCCGAAACACCTCCACGGAGTTGGCCGGAGCGGCCGACGTCCGCGAAGGCACCTCCGAGCGCGGGGCCAGGGGAAGCGCTACGCCCTCGGGCGCGGGGAGGTCGGGGAGGACGCCGGACAGCAGGGAGTCGATGCGGGACATGGCGGGACACCTTCAGGGTGGACAGCGAGGAACCCACCCGCCCCTTGCAGTGCTTCCGCCACCCGCGCCCGCGTGAATTCGCGGGGTTGCTCCCGGCCCTCATCCCACGTCCGGCACACCCGTCCACCGCCGCGGAAAAGAAGAAGGCCGGCGCCCCTCGTCGGAGCACCGGCCCTTGGACTTCAGCCCCCGCCTCGAAGCGGGAGGCTCACGGCATCAAGACTGGCGGAACTCGGCGTCCACCACGTCGTCCTTCGCGGACGGCTGGGCGCTGGAGCCCGGAGCCGCGGAGGGCTCGGCGCCCGGAGGAGGCGTGGCACCCGGCGCGCCGCCGGTGGCCCGGTACATCTCCTCCGCCGCCTTGTAGCTGGCCTGCTGGAGCTTCTCGAGGGCCGCCTTGATGGCGTCCTTGTCCTGCCCCTCGCGGACGGAGTTCAGCTCCGCGACACCGTCCTCGATGGCCTTCGCCACGTCGGGGGTGAGCTTGTCCTTGTTCTCCTTGATCATCTTCTCCGCGGCGTAGGACTGGCTCTCCGCCTGGTTCTTCACCTCGACCAGCTCGCGGCGCGCCTTGTCCGCGCTCTCGTTGCTGCGCGCGTCGTCGACCATCTTGGTCACTTCGTCCTTCGACAGGCCGGACGAGTGGCTGATGGTGACCTTCTGCTCCTTGCCGGTCGCCTTGTCCTTGGCGTTGACGTTGAGGATGCCGTTCGCGTCGATGTCGAACGTCACCTCAATCTGCGGCACGCCGCGCGGCGCCGGGGGCATGCCCGTCAGGTGGAAGCGGCCGAGGCTGCGGTTGTCGCCCGCCATCTCGCGCTCACCCTGCAGCACGTGGATCTCCACCTGCGTCTGGCCGTCCGCCGCCGTGGAGAAGGTCTCCGACTTGCGCGTGGGGATGGTGGTGTTGCGCTCGATGAGCTTCGTCATCACGCCGCCCAGCGTCTCCACGCCCAGCGACAGCGGCGTCACGTCCAGCAGGAGGATGTCCTTCACCTCGCCGGAGAGCACGCCCGCCTGCACCGCGGCGCCCACCGCCACGACCTCGTCCGGGTTCACGGAGCGGTTGGGCTCCTTGCCGAACAGCCGCTTCACGGCCTCCTGCACCATGGGGATGCGCGTGGTGCCGCCCACCAGCACGACCTCGTTGAGTTCCTTGGGGTCCAGCCCCGCGTCCTTGAGGCACTTGCGGCACGGCTCCAGCGAACGCTCCACCAGCGGGCCAATCATCTGCTCGAACTTGGCGCGCGTGAGCTTCACGTTCAGGTGCTTCGGGCCAGATGCATCCGCCGTGAGGAACGGCAGGTTGATCTCCGTCTGCGTCGCGCTGGACAGCTCGATCTTGGCCTTCTCCGCCGCCTCCTTCAGGCGCTGGATGACCATCTTGTCCTTGCTGACGTCGAGCCCGGTGTCCTTCTTGAACTCGCTGATCAGCCAGTTCATGATCTCCAGGTCGATGTTGTCGCCGCCCAGGTGCGTGTCGCCGTTCGTCGCGAGCACGTCCACGACGCTCTCGCCCACCTCCAGGATGGACACGTCGAAGGTGCCGCCGCCGAAGTCGTAGACGGCGATCTTCTCATCCTTCTTCTTGTCCATGCCGTACGCGAGCGCGGCCGCGGTGGGCTCGTTCACGATGCGGCGCACGGTGAGGCCGGCGATCTCACCGGCGTCCTTCGTGGCCTGGCGCTGGGCGTCGTTGAAGTACGCCGGGACGGTGATGACCGCCTCCGTCACCTTCTCACCCAGGTAGTTCTCCGCGGCGCGCTTGAGCTTCAAGAGCACCTGCGCGCTGATCTCCGGCGCGCTGTACTGCTTGCCGGCGATGTCCACGCGCGCGTCGCCGTTGGGGCCCCGGCCCACCTTGTAGGGGACGAGCTTCGCCTCCTCGGTCGTCTCCTCGAAACGGCGGCCCATGAAGCGCTTCACCGAGTAGACGGTCTGCTCCGGGTTGGTGATGGCCTGGCGCTTCGCCACCTGACCGACCAGGCGCTCCCCGTCCTTCGTGAACGCGACCACCGAAGGCGTCGTGGGGGCTCCCTCTTCGTTGACGATGACCTTGGGCTCGCGACCCTCCATGATCGCCACCACGCTGTTCGTGGTGCCCAGGTCGATTCCGATAATCTTGCCCACGGTTCCCATCCTCTGGAAATGACTGCGTTTTTCCTGCGAAATCCCGATGTAAGCCCAACGTAACCACCCCCCCCGGCGTGTCAAACGCGAGGGCGGGTTTCACCGCGGGCCCGGGCACCCAGAGCAAAGGTGATGACGCCCGCTGCGTAGCGCAGTGCGCAGCCCCGGCCGGCCGCGTGTCACCGGAACGCCATCCGCGCGCCACGGGTGCGTAACGCGCTCTACACTGCCGTCACCCCGCGGTAGCAACCGGGCGGGCATTTTGGACACCAGCGGACCGTTCAACCCCTCGGAATCACTTCAACCCGCCCGCCTGACACCGCGCGTCAGGGGTTGGCGAGAAAAGTGCACAGTCCAAACCGCGTCATCGCTGTCATACCGCTCCCCGCCCCTTTGGAGTCGTCCATGCTGGTTCAGCCCCTGCGTTCCACGGACTTCCGCCGCTCCCCCGCGGCGCAGCCGTCCGCCGAACCGAAGGTCGCGGTGCTGCTGAACGCGAACGCCCGCAAGGTGGACGCCCGGGTCGTCAAGCTGCTGTCGCACGTGGTGCCGGAAGAGGACCTGTTCCTGTCGCGCTCGCCGCTGGACGCGCGGCGCATCGCGCAGACGGTGCTGGAGCGGGGCTACCCTACCGTCTTCACCGGCGGCGGCGACGGCACCTTCATGGGCTTCGTCAACGAGGTGCTGCAGCAGGTGGGCCCGCGCGGGAAGTTCGCCGGCCAGGCCGCGCCGCGCTTCGGCATCCTCAAGCTGGGCACGGGCAACGGCATCGCGGCGTTCGTCAACGCGTCCAGCACCCGGGGCGACGGCATCCTCAACGACGTGGTGCGCGCCCGCGCGGCGGAGTTCCCCAGCGTGCGCACCATGGACCTGGTGCAGGTGGACGGCCAGCGCGCGCCCTTCGCGGGCCTGGGCGTGGATGGCAAGGTGCTCAACGACTACATCTCCGTGAAGGAGTCGCTGGGCAAGGGCATGTTCAAGCGGGTCATGTCCGGCGGTGGCGGCTACTTCTCCGCGGTGGCCTTCAAGACGGTGCCGCACTACCTCACCAGCTCCGTGCTGGTGGAGTGCGAAGTGGTCAACGGCCCGTCGGAAGCCTACCGCCTGGGCGCGGAGGGCCAGACGGTGGGCGGGCCGCTGGCGCCGGGCGCGCTGCTCTTCCGGGGCAAGCTGATGATGGCCGCCGCGGGCACCATGCCCTTCTACGGCTACGGCTTCCGCATGTTCCCCCACGCGAATGACCGCCGGGGCTTCCTGCAGCTGCGCCTGGGCCAGGTGTCGCCCACGCAGGTGCTGGCCAACCTCCCCCGCCTCTGGAACGGCCGCTGGGCTCCGGAAGGCTTGCACGACTTCCACGCCCGCGAGGTCACCATCCGCTTCGCGCGCCCCATGCCCTTCCAGGTCGGCGGCGACGCGGCCGGCTACCGCGAGCAGGTCACGCTGTCCGTGGCGCCCGAGTCCATCGAGCTGCTCGACTTCAACGGCGTGCAGTAGCCGCGGTCCCGGCGGTTGAAGGGCCCTGAGTCTCCGGGCCCTCCCCCACGCAGCAAGACTCCGACAGGCTTCAGCCGCGGTCGCGCGACGCCGGGGGCTTCTCGCCCGGCTCCTTGCGACGGCCCACGGCGAACGCGTAGCTGACACCCGGCCGCTGGTTGTGCTCGCGGTGCAGGGCCAGCTCCTCGCGGAAGGTGGCGCTCTCTGGCGAGGCGCCTTCCGGCAGGTTCGCTTCCATGTCCTTGTAGAGCGCGTCCAGCTCCGTGTCGTGCAGCGACTCCACGGACTCCGGCTCGAAGCCGGCGTTCTCCAGCGCCTGGAGCAGCTCGCGCGGCAAGAGCAGCGGCGCGCCCAGGCGCTTCTCCCAGAAGTCCAGCACGGGCTTGGGCGTGAAGCGGCCCACCTTCGCCGGGAAGGTGAAGCCCACCCGGCCGCGCTTGCCCAACAGCGGGCGGAACACGCGCAGCGACACGTCTAGCGGGTACTGCACGCGCCCCGACACGAGGATGCCGTGGAAGGGGCCATCCAGCATGCCCAGCGCGTCCGGCGCCACGCGGCGCACTTCAATCCGGTCCGCCAGGCCCTGGGTGCGCACGCGCTCGCGGACGGGGGACACCAGGGCCTCATCCGTGTCCACGGCCACCACGGAGCACTTGAGCTCCTGGGCCAGCAGCACGGCGGCGCCGCCCTCCGGGCCACAGCCGAGCACCAGCACGCGGGAGCCCTGCTCGAGCTGGGCCACCTTGGCGAAGCGGCGCGTGGCGTCGTCGGATCCGAACGCGCGCTGCGCCCCCGGCGGGTGGTACAGCGGGAAGTGCTCGGCGGGACTCATTCCACCCTCATATACGCACCCCGGCCGGACTTCCAGCCGCCGGCGGCCTCCGGGCGCCCTGGGGCATCCGGCCGCGCACCGCCTGCCTCACAGGTAGTAGACGATGCGGGGATCCTGGTGCAGCTCCGCGTAGATGGCCCGGCGCTGCTCCTCGGACAACAGCAGCACGGACACGCTCAGGGACACGAACTTCCCCTTGCGGCTGTGCTGCACGTGGATGGAGTCCGGGGAGACTTCCGACCCCAGCTTCCGCCGGAAGAGCGAGCGCACGTGCTCCTCGAAGCCGGGCGTCTCCTCGACCGTCGCCTTGCCCATCACCTTGTACTCGTAGACGGAGGGGTACTCGACGAGGGGCTTCTTCTCCTCGCCGGGGGCGTCGGGCTTGTCGGTGCCGTCCTGGGTCATGACACGTCTCTATCAGGCACGGGCCTTCGGCGCTCTACAGCAGGTTGGCCGCCAACTCGGCCAGCATGCTGCGCTCGCCCTTGGCCATGGTGATGTGGCCGGCGATCTTCTCGTTCTTGAAGCGGTTGACCACGTGCACGAGTCCGTTGTTCGTGGAGTCCACGTACGGGTTGTCGATCTGGAACGGGTCGCCGGTGAGGATGATCTTCGTGTTGTCGCCCACGCGGGTGAGGATCGTCTTCACCTCGTGCGGGGTGAGGTTCTGCGCCTCGTCCACGATGATGAACTGGTTGGGGATGCTGCGCCCGCGGATGTACGTGAGCGGTTCTATCTCCATCAGCCCCAGGTCGATGAGCTCATGGTGGCCGCGCCCGGCCTTCTTGTCCGCGCGGCTCAGGTTCATGAGGAACTCGACGTTGTCGAAGATGGGCTGCATCCAGGGGTTGAGCTTCTCCTCGACGCTGCCGGGCAGGTAGCCGATGTCCCGGCCCAGGGGGAAGATGGGACGGCTGACCAGCAGCTTGTGGTACAGCCCCTCCTCCGTCACCTTCTGCAGGCCCGCGGCGATGGCGAGCAGCGTCTTGCCCGTGCCCGCCTTGCCGACAATCGTGACGAGCTTGATGTCGTCATTGAGCAGCAGGTCCAGGCAGAAGGCCTGCTCCATGTTGCGCGGACGGATGCCCCAGGTGCCTTCCTTGCTGCTGCGCGCGAGCGGCACGAGCCGCGCCTTGGCGCCGCTGAAGCGGGCCATGGCGGTGTGGGACGGGTTGAGCTCGTCCTTGAGCAGCACCAGCTGGTTGGGGAAGAGCCGGTCCTGGGCGGGCACCTCCACCTCACCGCCGGGCTTGTAGAGCTGATCCACCATCTCCGTGGGAACGAGCAGCTCCGTGAAGCCGGTGTAGAGGTCGGTGATTTCGACGCGCTCGGTGTCGAAGTCCTGGGCGGACAGGCCCAGGGCGTCGGCGCGGATGCGCAGGTTGGTGTCCTTGGTGATGAAGACGGCCTGGGTCTCCGGCTCGGTCTCCATCACGTCCAGGGCCACCGCGAGGATGCGGTTGTCCACCAGGTTGCCGTCCGCCATGGAGGACGGCAGCGAACGGTCGGTGAAGGCCACGCGGAGCATCCCGCCGTGCGGCAGCGGGACGCCCTCCTTCAAGGAGCCCTCGGCGCGGAAGGAGTCCAGGTAGCGCGCCACCAGCCGCGCGTTGCGCCCCAGCTCGGAGAGATCGCGCTTGAACTGATCGATCTCCTCGATGACGTAGATGGGGATGATGACGTTGTTGTCCTTGAACCCGTAGATGCTGCGGGGGTCATGGAGGAGGACGTTCGTGTCGAGGATGAAGTTCTTTCGCATCGAGGGCTTCGCGACCTGACCTGGTTCGGGTGCGATTGCTGACGGCGAGCGACGACCGTGGAGGACCGACGCCTTCCAATATAGGCACCGAACGAGGGGCCACCAGCCGCATTCCCGTCCGCAAGCGCGAAGGTCCGTCCGAAACAGCACGGCGGTTCCGGCACAGGGCGCTACAGCGGGCCCTCAGGAGGTCGCGGCCGTGCGCAGCGCGGCGGGCGCGGGCTCGCCGGCGTCCTGGAACGGAGAGGCGGGCGCCAGCGGATCATACCCCAGGACCTCCACCACCCTCTCGGGCGGGGGGCCGGGGGGCATGCGGGCCCAGGGGAAGCGCGCCTGCAGCGACTCTTCGTCCAGGGACAGCACCTGCTTCGCGTGAAAGCGCCAGGCCTTGTGCCAACCGTTCGTGTCGAGCCGCCGGGCCACCCGCCGCGACAGGGGGCTGATCATCGGAGAGGGCGTGAAAGGGGCCGTCTGTCCCTGCGCGTCCCGCATGCAGCCCAGCTCCACCGCCCACGCCAGGAGCCAGCGGGGCCAGCCGCGGCCCGCGCGACGAAGGGCGCTGAAGTGCCCCTGCGCGGCGCCGTCCCCGAAGGTGAAGCGCGGCTCATAGACGCACGCCGCGGAGAAGGTCGCGGGCATCAGCGCCACGCCTTCCGCGCCGATGCGGCGGGCCATGAGGTGCAGGAGCTCCATCAGGTCGCGCGACAGGGAGAGTCCGGGATGGAGCTGTCCCGGGAGCGGCGGCCGGTTCCAGTCAAAGGGGCGCCCCGGGTGCTGCAGGAGGAGGCTGTCCACGTAGAGCAGCGGCGCCTCCGCGGCCGAGCGGGTGAAGCCGACCTCCGCCCCCAGGGACTGGCGCAGGGACAGGTCCACGACGGCCGCGTGGTAGCGGCGGCTCAGGACGGTGATGCGCGGCTGGAACGGATCCTGGCAGGACAGGCGCACGTGGACGGGGCCCACCCGCTCCTCCAGGCGCTGCGCGAAGCCGTAGGCCCGGAGGGCGTGCTCCAGGCCCTCCTGGCTGTAGGTGCCGAACGCCAGGCCCACGCGGTCACCGCCGGACTCCAGGCCCAGGTCGTCCAGGGACAGGGACTCCTCCGCGGACGCGGCCAGGTCCGCGCTGCTCAGGCGCGAATAGGTGCGGCGAGCATGGGAGCTGAGCTCTGGCGTCCGGGGCATGGGGGCGTCCTAGTCGTAGCGGATGTCCACCAGGGTGAGCTCAATCTCACCCCGTGGGCGCCGCACCTCCACGGTGTCGCCCAGGGTCTTGCGCAGGAGCGCGCGGCCCATGGGTGATTCGACGCTGATGCGGCCTCCGGAGGCGTCGATCTCGTCCGAACCGACAATCTGGTACGTGCTGCGGATTCCGGCCTCGTCCTCCAGGGTCACGGTGGCGCCGAAGTAGACTTTCGAGCGCTCCCCCTGTTCCGAAGGGGTGACGATGGTGGCGGTGTCCAGGCGCTTCGAGAGGAAGCGGATGCGCCGGTCGATCTCCCGCAGGCGCTTCTTGCCGTAGATGTATTCGGCGTTTTCTGAACGGTCGCCCTGGGCGGCGGCGGCGGAGACCTCGGCGGTGACCTTGGGGCGGGCCTCGTTGAGCAGCTGGAGCAGCTCGCGGTGCATGCGCTCGGCGCCCGTGCGGGTGAGGTAGCGGCGGAACGGGGCCTGCTCCCCTGCCTCTTCGTCCTCGGGGGTGTCGTCGGGCGGTTCGGGAGCTTCCTGGGACATGCCCTGTGTATAGCGCCGGACGCTGACAGGTGGAGGGCGCCGGGCCGGCGGATGTTCACCGCGGGTCGGGATGGGGCATGTCAGGAAGGGGCGCCTGCGATCGCCAGTGGAACTCCCCGGGCGCTGCTGGTAGGAAGCGCCTCGCGGGGCCGCTGGCGGATCCGCGGCCGGTGCCAAAAAAAGAATAGCGAGTCGCTAGCTCAGCTGGTAGAGCACCGGCCTTTTAAGCCGAGGGTCGGGGGTTCGAGCCCCCCGCGACTCAAGCAGTGACGACGTCCCCGTCGTCTAGAGGCCCAGGACGCTGGCCTTTCAAGCCGGTAACACGGGTTCGAATCCCGTCGGGGACACTGGAACAGCCCCGTAGGTGCCCTGGAGACACAGGGTGCCTACGGGGCTGAACCGTTTCTGGGGGTCGATGACATACGGATTGCGTACGTCAATCCCCTTGCGACTCGCCTCGCTTCTCCATCGGCGTGCCCTCTAAAACGACGGGGCCCGAGGCCTTGAGAGATTCACGCAGTGCCGCATGCTCGGAGTCCAGCAGCGCTGAGTAGAAGCGGAAGACCCGTGAACTGGGGGAGCACCTTGGCGGTTGCGGTATGTTCCATCGCCGATGGCTCCCTCCCCTCCCCTGACTCCTCAGCAGCGGCGCTCAGCGCTTGAGAATCTCTCCCGTGACCGGCTCATTCGCCTCTCCGACCACTTCAAGTTGGACGTCGGCGACCGTCGAGTCGCTGAGAACCACATCAGCGCAATCATTCGGTCCGGGTCCGTGGACTTCGGGGAATTGCTCGGCCTGCTCAAGCGCGAGGAGCTTCAGGCCATCTGCGAAGCTCTGGGATTGGACCGGGGGGGCCGTGAGAAGGAGCTCCTCGTCCAGCGCATCCTGAACCTCGGCGAAACCAGCGACGAAGTTGAGACTGCTGCCAATGCGTCCGTGGCTGCCCAGCCTCAAGCCGGAACGAGTAAACGGGCTCGCACCGAGAAGAACGGCGGCGATCTCGGCTTCGAGGCCACCCTCTGGCAGGCGGCAGACAAGCTCCGCAACAACCTTGATGCCGCTGAGTACAAGCATGTGGTCCTCGGCCTGATCTTCCTCAAGTACGTCAGCGACGCCTTCGAAGAGCGCCGGACCCAGCTTCTGGCTGAAGCCGACCAGGGTGCAGACCCCGAAGACCCGGACGAGTACCGGGCCGAGAACATCTTCTGGGTCCCCCAAGAGGCACGTTGGACTCAGCTCCAAGCGCAAGCGAAGCAACCGACCATCGGCAAACTCGTAGACGACGCCATGGTCGCCATCGAGCGAGACAACCCTAACCTCAAGGGCGTCCTGCCAAAGGAGTACGCCCGCCCGGGGCTCGACAAGCAGCGCCTTGGCGAGCTGATCGACCTCATCGGCAGCATCGGCCTTGGCGATCGGGAGAACCGCAGCAAGGACATCCTCGGCCGGGTCTACGAGTATTTCCTCTCAGAGTTCGCCAGTGCCGAGGGCAAGAAGGGCGGCCAGTTCTACACGCCACGGTCCGTGGTGAAGCTACTCGTGGAGATGCTGGCGCCGTACCGTGGCCGCGTCTACGACCCCTGCTGCGGTAGCGGCGGCATGTTCATCCAGAGTGAGAAGTTCGTGGAGGCCCACGGCGGCAAGCGCGGGGACATCAGCATCTTTGGTCAGGAATCGAACCCCACGACCTGGCGCTTGGCCAAGATGAACCTTGCGATTCGGGGCATCGACGCGAACCTCGGCGCCGAGAATGCTGACAGCTTCCATCGAGACCAGCACAAGGATCTGAAGGCTGACTACGTACTGGCAAACCCGCCGTTTAACGACAGCGACTGGGGCGGTGAGCGACTCCGCGAGGATGTACGCTGGAAGTTCGGGGTGCCCCCAGCCGGCAATGCGAACTTCGCCTGGGTCCAACACTTCATCAACCACCTGTCGCCGACCGGGACAGCGGGCTTCGTCCTGGCGAACGGCAGCATGTCCTCGAATCAGAGCGGCGAGGGTGACATCCGCAGGGCCATGATCGAGGCAGATCTCGTGGATTGCATGGTGGCGCTGCCTAGTCAGCTCTTCTACTCGACGCAGATCCCAGTCTGCTTGTGGTTCCTTGCCCGCGACAAGAAGAATAACCGGCGCCGGGACCGGTGCGGCGAGACGCTGTTCATCGACGCCCGCAAGCTCGGGCGGATGATCGACCGCACCCACCGTGAGTTGACCGATGAGGACATCGCTCGGTTGGCCGGGACCTACCATGCGTGGCGTGGTGACAGGGGCGCCGACAAATACGAGGACATACCCGGATTCTGCAAGGCGGCGCGCCTTGAGGAGATCAGCAGCCACGGCTTCGTACTGACCCCGGGCCGGTACGTCGGCGCAGAGGACATTCCGGACGACGACGAACCCTTCCCTGCTCAGTTCCGGCGGTTGGCCTCGATACTTGAGGCGCAGTTCGAAGAGGGGGCCCGTTTGGAAGCTGCGATCCGCGACAATCTCCGAAGGCTTAGCCGCGATGCGTAACGACTGGGTCCAGACAACCGTTGGGGACCTCATCCGTGCCAAGGGGGGCAGCATTAAGACAGGCCCCTTCGGTACGGTTTTGAAGGCAAATGAGTACTCCACCGATGGCGTGCCGGTGATCTCGGTAGGCGAGATTGGATACGGCTCGTTTCGGCTTCATCGGGCAACCCCCCGTGTCCCTCCAGCCGTGCTCGCTCGGTTGCCGGAGTACGTGCTGAAAGCTGGCGATATCGTCTTTGGCCGCAAGGGAGCAGTTGACCGGTCAGCGCTGGTAAGGAACTCGGAAGCGGGATGGTTCCTGGGTTCGGACGGGATTCGCCTCCGGTTGTCCGACGAGTGCGACCCGTCCTTCTTCGCGTACCAGATTCAGAGTCCGGCAACACGGGCATGGTTGCTTCAGCATGCGACCGGGACAACCATGGCTTCCCTCAATCAAGGAGTGATCGAGAGGATCCCGGTAGTGGTGCCCCCACTCTTCGAGCAACGCGAGATGGCAGGCATCCTGCGACCGCTCGACGAAAAGATCGACCTCGACCGCCGCATGAACCAGACCCTAGAGGCCTTGGCCCAAGCGCTGTTCCGGTCCTGGTTCAGTCAATTCATTTCCCGTCCAGAAGTACAAGTGCCCGTGAAGATTCTTCTCGACGAGGGGGCACTCGCGATTGGAGATGGCTACCGCGCCAAGAACAGCGAGATGGCTGACACCGGTTTGCCTTTTGTCCGAGCAGGTGATGTCAGCGACGGATTCGCTCTCGATGGCGCCGACCTGCTCGGCGATGAAGCGCTGAGCAAGGCGCGAGAGAAAGTCTCGCGCCGAGGCGATGTGGTCTTCACATCGAAGGGAACCGTTGGCAGGTTCGCTCGCGTCACGGCTCGAACAGCCCCCTGCGTCTACTCGCCCCAACTGTGCTACTGGCGCCCTCTCATCCAAGATCGGGTCAACCCGATTTTCCTCTGGCACTGGCTCCGTAGTTCTGAGTTCTGGGCGCAGGCTGCAGCAGTCAAGGGGCAGACCGACATGGCCGACTACGTGAATCTGCGAGACCAGTCCCGAATGAAAATCTCGCTGCCTCCCATCGAAGATCAGATGGAGATTGCTCAGGTGTTGGAGCCGCTAGACGAACGTATAGATCACAACCGCACTGAAAGCCGCACGCTTGCGGCACTGCGGAACATGCTGCTGCCGAAACTCCTCTCCGGGGAGAGCCGCGTCCGCGACGCCGCGGCACAACTCGCGGCCAGTGCCTAACCATGAGCCCGAACCTCACCGAGTCCATCGCCGAGGAGGAAGCGCTCCGCTACTTCGAGGAACTGGGCTACTCGATTCTGGTCGCCCAGAAGAACGCTCCCACAAACCGGGAGAGTTTCGGCGAGGTTATCCTCACGGCCCATCTCCGAGGCGCAATCGCTAAGCTGAATCCTGGTCTCCCACCGGACGCCCATGACGAGGCGTTCCGGAAGGTGCTGGTCCAGGAGCATCCTGGCTTGGTCCAGGAGAATCGTCGTAACCACCGACTCCTTGTCGATGGCGTCGAGGTCGAGTACCTCCAGGACGGCCGGGTCGTCGGCGACAAGGCTCGGCTGATCGACTTCGAGATTCCGGAGAATAACGACTGGCTGGTACTCAGCCAGTATACGGTGATCGAGGCTGGGCATAACCGCCGCCCTGACATTACTGTCTTCCTGAACGGACTCCCGATCGCAGTCATCGAACTGAAGAACGCTGCCGACGAGGACGCCACTATCTGGACGGCTTTCCACCAGCTCCAAACCTACAAGAAGGACATCCCGTCGCTGTTCCGATTCAACGAGGTCCTAGTCGTCAGCGACGGTCTCGAAGCTCGGATCGGCTCTCTGACGGCGAACCGAGAGCGGTTCGCGCCCTGGCGGACCATCGAAGGCGAAGACCTCGCCCCGACGACAATGCTGGGCCTTGAGGTCCTCATCCGAGGCATCTTCGAGCAACGGCGACTCCTGGATTTCATCCGGCACTTCGTCGCATTCGAGGAAGACGGCGCCGAAATCATCAAGAAGCTTGCTGGCTACCATCAATTCCATGCCGTGCAACGGGCTGTCGAAGCGACCGTGCAAGCAGTCCGCCCCGATGGAGATCGTCGCGTAGGCGTCATCTGGCACACGCAGGGCTCCGGAAAGAGCCTGACGATGGCCTTCTACGCGGGGAAGGTGATCCTGCATCCGGCCATGGAGAACCCGACCCTGGTCGTACTAACGGACCGGAACGATCTCGACGACCAGCTCTTCGCGACCTTCAGCCGCTGCCACGAGTTGCTCCGACAGAAGCCGGTCCAGGCGGAGGACCGAGCCGACCTCCGGGAGAAACTGAAAGTCGCCAGCGGCGGCGTGGTCTTCACGACGGTGCAGAAGTTCGCCCCCGAGGAGAAGGGTGACCGCTTCCCGCTGCTCTCGGACCGCCGGAACATCATCGTGGTTGCGGACGAGGCGCACCGCAGCCAGTACGACTTCATCGACGGCTTCGCCCGGCACCTGCGGGACGCGCTGCCGCACGCCAGCTTCATCGGCTTTACTGGCACTCCCATCGAGACCACGGACAAGAACACCCGTGCGGTCTTCGGTGAGTACATCAGCGTCTACGACATCCAGCGGGCCGTCGAGGACGGCGCCACGGTGCCCATCTACTACGAGGGCCGGCTCGCCAGGCTGGAGCTGCTGGATTCGGAGCGACCGCGCATCGACTCCGAGTTCGAGGAGGTCACGGAGGGCGAGGAGGATGTCCGCCGGGAGCGGCTCAAGAGCAGGTGGGCCCAGCTCGAAGCCATCGTTGGTACGGAGAAGCGGCTCGGGGTCATCGCCAGGGATCTGGTGCAGCACCTGGAGCGGCGCCTGGAGGCCATGGACGGCAAGGCCATGGTGGTCTGCATGAGCCGGCGGATTTGCGTAGAGCTGTACCGCGAGCTGGTCCGGCTACGGCCCGAATGGCACAGCGACGACGACGAGAAAGGCGCCATCAAGGTCGTCATGACAGGCTCTGCCTCCGACCCGCTGGAATGGCAGCCACACATCCGCGGCAAGAGCCGCCGCGAGGCCCTGGCAAAGCGATTCAAGACCCCGAAGGACGAGTTGAAGCTGGTCCTGGTCAGGGACATGTGGCTGACCGGGTTCGACGCCCCCTGCGTCCACACCATGTACGTCGACAAGCCGATGCGCGGCCACGGCCTCATGCAGGCCATTGCCCGGGTGAACCGCGTCTTCAAGAACAAGCCCGGCGGCCTGGTGGTGGACTACCTGGGGCTTGCCGATCAGCTCAAGTCCGCGCTAGCCACGTACACGGAAGCCGGTGGCAAGGGCGGCACGGCCATCGACCAGAATGAGGCCGTGGCGGCGATGCTGGCCCGCTTCGAGGTCTGCCAGGCCATGTTCCACGGGCTCGACTACCGACAGGCGGTCGGCGACCCGAAGCGGCTTCTGAACTTCCTGCCAACGGCGCAGGAGCACATCCTGAAGCAGGAGGAGGGCAAGGACCGCTTCGTCCAGACAGTCACGGAGCTGAGCCGGGCCTTCGCACTCGCGGTACCTCATGAGGATGCACTGAAGGTCCGGGACGAGGTGGCCTTCTTCCAGGCCGTGAAGGCGGCACTCGTCAAACGGACAGCGGTAGATGCACGGCCCGAGGAGGACCTCGATCAAGCCATCCGGCAGATCGTTAGCCGGGCGGTCGCCGCCAGCGAGGAGGTCATCGACATCTTCGCGGCTGCCGGCCTGAAGAAGCCGGATATCAGCATCCTCTCGGACGAGTTCCTTGCCGAAGTCCGGGGACTGCCGCAGCGGAACGTCGCCCTGGAGCTGCTTCGAAAGCTCCTCAACGACGAGCTGAAGCGCCGGTCCAGGACGAACCTGGTCCAGTCACGAACCTTCTCGGAGATGCTGGAGCGTGCCGTCCGGTCGTACCGGAATCGGGCCATCGAAACCGCGCAGGTCATCGAGGAGTTGATCAAGCTCGCCGAGGAGATGCGCGAGGCGCAGGCCCGGGGAGAGAAGCTCGGACTCTCGAATGATGAACTGGCCTTCTACGAGGCGCTCGGCCTGAACAATGCCGCGCTCCAATTCATGGGCGAGCCGGTGTTGAAGGCCATGGCCCGGGAGCTGACGGAAATCATCCGCAGAAACGTGACCATCGACTGGACGCAGCGGGAGGCGGCCCGGGCGAAGCTCAGAACCCTCGTGAAGCGGTTGCTCCGCAAGTACAAGTACCCGCCGGACCGGCAGGATGCAGCAACGCAGACGGTGATGGAACAGGCTGAGCGGCTCTGTGAAACCTGGGCCGAGGATGGACTCCTGGGGGCGTCGGCGACTCCGCCCCCGGGCGCCTCTGCCAGTGTGATTCAACTACCGGCGCAGGTGTATCAGCACGAGCCAGCGAAGCCACTGATGGCCGCTGAGCCTGACCCGAAACTGGATGTCCCACCGAAGCCCCGCCGCCGTCATTAGCTGGTGGGCTCCATCCAGCAGCAACGCGCAGCACGCGGAGGTGCGGCGCGTCACGTGATCAGGATGGGCCATTCCTGACCTGTAGCTCCCTCCCGTAGTGGAAAGGCCGTGGTCATGCGTTCCAGGGCTTGCATCGCGCTTCTGCTCTTTCTTTCTGCCTGTGCTTCGTCAACGCCCTCTCCCAACGAGCGGGGAACGCGGAGCCAGCGACTTGCCAACCTCCAGCGAGCGGCGACGCTGCCGTGGACGGACGGGGGACGGTGCGTCGTCCGTGAGGCGTCGCAACCTTGGCCCGCGCTGGTGGAGAGGTGCTATCGGGCCCTCGACCGTGACCGGCTTGAGTTCCACGACACCACGGGAAGATGCACGGTCGCCTCCGCTGATGCCGCTGCCGTGGGAATCGGGTTCTGCGTGCTGGCGGCTCCTGAGATTGCCGTGGGAGCCGTGATTGTGCTTGGCGTGGTGGTGGTCGGCGTCGCCATCAAGGAAGCGTTGGACGCATATGAACTCCGCCACGCCTACCCCGAGGAAGCAGGGACCTCACGGGGAACGAAGGTGGCCTCCCGGGAAGCTGAAGCGCAACGCAAGCCCAAGCTGAAGCCCGAGCCAGCGGGGCAGGACAGGCAGCCTCCCGTGCCGCCTGTGCCCGTGGACCGGACGGGACGCGCCAGCTGCGAACCTGTTCCAGTGCCCCACGCAGGCGAGGACGATCCACACAATGAATGTGCCGACAAGTTCCCACCCAACCGTTATCCCGGGATGGACGTGCTCGTTGGCGGTGTGCGCTTCGATGCGCTGCAAGTCGGCGTGCGCAAACTGTGGGAGATCAAGACCCATCGATTCAATTTGTACAATAGCTTCGTCCGAGGCCAGGAGATCAGAAGAGAAATCGAGCAGCTACGCAAGGAGAGAAAAGCTGCAATGGCATGCGGATATGAATTCATCATCGGGGTGAGCACCGAGGCCCACAGAGAGGCGCTGTTGCAAGAAAATCAATCCCTGAATGTCGTCGTTACGGACTGCAAGCGATGACTACAAGAAAACGCCTCGCCATAATCGTTTACGCGCCCGCGCTTGCGGAAAAAGACCGCCGCGCCATCAATAGTGTTTATGGGATGGAGAGGGCGCTTCCCGGTTTGCGGCTGGAATGGCGGCTGTCCAAGAGCGGGCGCCCTATTTCACTGCCGCAGCGTGACGCATGGGTCATGGAGAAGATTGAAGACGGTGGATTCCCGATGGTGTGTAACGGGGACGAGAGTTACCCCGTAACGGTTTGGGGAACGGAGAACCCTGGTCCCTTCTGCCCAGGTGGTCAGGCCCAGTTCGAGGTGCACGCGGAACTGCCTCTGGACGAGCCTGTTATCGCCTCAGCGGCGGCTGTACTTGAGGGGGTTTCGGAAGGAGCACGGGCACTCTGGGGACGAGCGACACCATACGAAGCCGCGGTGGACATCGCGTATCAGACTGCCCCCACTCTTCAAGGGCCGCCATCCCCGCGCCGGGGGTTGCCCGCCCTGAAGCTCTTCGAGCACATCCGGGCACCCGAGATTCCCTATTACCTTGGGTGGCTGAACTACTGGTCTGCCGCTGCCGCGCAGGCCATCGGCTTTCCGGACCCGACCCGCGACTCCGAACTGCTTTCACGGGCGCGGCGCACGGTATCGGGCGGCTGGGTCGTGCAGCTCACCGACGCGCCGCTCGACCTGGACAACCCCGCCCACCTGAACACCCTCAAGCGGACCTACGAACGCTTTCCGGAGATCGGCGGACGCGCAGCGCCTTGACGCGATTCAGGGGCCTGGGATGCCCCCTCGGAGGCGAGGACGTGCTACCCCGTGGACTTCTGGACCGGGACAGGACTTGGACGCGGAGGCGTGAGAGGGGGAGGCCGTGTCTCGGTATTCGCCAGCCGCTCGAGAGGGCGGAGGAGCGACATGACGCCATGGCCCAACACGGGTAAGGCCACGGAGGGCTGGAGAACCGCCTCCAGCCCCGCGTGCAGGTGCAGTATCCGGTAGAACTGGCGATGGACGTGTGCGTCGGTCGACGTGCGCTCCATCAGCCGCAGGATGTACCAGTGCAGCAAACCCAGCCCGAAGGGCCGCTTCCCGACAGCCTGCGGATACAGCAGGTCCATGCCCGTGCCCAACAGCCACGGGAGCCGGATGACTTCAGGCAGTCGCTCGCGGAAGCGCTGCGCCAGGCCCGAGAGTTCGCCTCGTTCGGCCTGCTCGCGAAGGCAGGTGTCCAGCAGCTCGGCGCCAAGCCCCGCCACCGACATGCCTTGCCCGTAGAGGGGGTTGAAGGCACACGCGGCGTCTCCCAGGATGACCAGCCCCTCGGGAAAGCGGGGCAGCTTCTCGTAGTGCCGCCACCGGCAGTCCTTCACCTTGTGCTGGGAGATGGGCCCTATCGGCGTGGCCTCTTTCAAGTAGTTGTACAGGTCCGGACGCGTCAGTGAGCGCGCGTACTCGAGGAACCCCGCGTACTCGGTGGGCGCGTGCTCCCCGAAGTAGCCATTGAGGGTGACGAGCCACCGGCCTCCCTCGACGTGTGAGATGAAACCCGCGCGCCAGGCCTTGGGAGGACTTGGATAGAGGAAGAGTGCCTTCCATTCCTTCTGGAAGTGGGGCGGCGGCTCGTGCAGGCACGTCGTGTAGGAAAGGTCCACGATGACCTGCTCTTCCTCCGGGCGCGCGTAGCCGATGGCTTCCAACCACTGCGGCATCCGCGAGCCCCGGCCACTGGCATCCACGACGAGGTCCGCCTCCCACGACTCCTCGCCCTGGGGTGTCTTGACCCGGACGCCCGTAATGCGCCCCGTGCCCTTCTCGTCGCAGATGAGCCCTTCGATGGAGCAGCCCTCGCGCACCGCGACGTTGGGCCGCGCCTTCACCCGACGCAGGACGTTCCACTCGAGCAGGGGCCGGGTGCACAGCAGCCCGGGGATGCCGCTGGTGTGGCGCAGCTTCCACACCCCGAAGTGGTGCCAAGCGAGGTCTCCACTTGAGTCGATGAGCTCGGCGCCCTGGACCTGGAGTTGCTCGAACAGGTCCGGGAAGTACTTGTCGAGGATGCGCCGGCCCGTATCCAACAGCACGTGGATGTGCGGCCCTTGCGGAACACCTTTGCGCGCGGCGGGCCCTTCCCCCCGGACATCCCGCTCCACCAGCGTCACCTTGTCGAAGTGGTCCGCGAGCACCCGCGCGCTCAGGAGCCCCGCCATGCTGCCGCCAATGACCACGGCGCTTCCGAATCTGCGTCCAGGGGTTTCCAAGTCCCGAGCCTCCACGGTTTCATGTCGTGGCGCCGCGGCTCAGAGGGGTCCACCTTCCCCAGAGCCGCTCGCCACCGCCGGGGAGATTGCACCTTACCGGTCTGACATGCCCTCTCGGACCCGGGACTACGCCTTCCGGAGCCCCACGACCTCGCCGTAGCCGCCGGGGATGAAGAACTCGTGCGTGTCCATGCCCAGGATGCGCAGCGCGGTCGTCACCGCGTCCGCGGAGCGGGGCACGCGCTTCGAGGCCTGGCCGTTCTCCTCGATGATGTCCACCGGGACACCGAGCCCGCGCGGGGTGTACGAGCCTACCTGCCGGTTCCCCGCCACGTTCCCGCCCGCGAAGCAGATGGACGTGTAGGGGTGGTGATCGTCCGGCAGGTAGTAGCTGCCGTCGCTGCTCCGCGAGGCCCAGCTCCGGCCGAACTCGCTCATCACCAGCACGAGCGTGTCGTCGAGCAGCGTCTTGCCGGGCTTGCCGGGCGCGGGCGCGGCCTTGAGCTCGCCGAGGAAGCGCGCGACGTTGTCCATCATCCCGCGGCCGTGCGCGCAGCTGTAGCCATGGCCCAGGCCGTTGTGCGTGTCGAAGTCCTGCTGCAGCGAGACGTGCACCGAGGTGCAGAGGTCCGCCTTGAGCAGGCGCAGCGCCAGGTCCATGCGCGGGTCGAGCCCCGTGAGGTGGAAGTTCGCGAGGCCGAAGGTGTACGTGAACGACTGGTTGGACAGGTAGCTCGACAGGTACGCGGGGCGGTTCGAGGTCATCATCTCGATGCCCTTCGTCTTCTCCAGCACGGACACGACGTCCGTCGCGAGCACGCGCGACACCGACGACAGCGAGCCGTGCAGCCCCTCCAGGTAGTTGTCCACCTTCGCCGTCGAGCGGTCCAGGAGCTGCTGGGCGCGCGTCAGCGAGAAGCGCTCGATGGCCGTCGTCTTCAGCGTGCCCCCGGTGGGCTTCCCGCGCGCGTCCAGCTCGGGCGCCTCGGTGCGCGCTTCGAGCCCCGTCCACCACGGGTTGTCCGAGGGCTTCGCCGAGAGCATCGGCTTGAGCGCCTCGATGGACGGCACGCGCAGGGGCGAGGCGTGGGAGGGCAGCCCCATGCCCACCGGTATGCCGCGCTCTCCGGTGACGACGACGAAGGGCAGCGGCCGGCTCTCGCGGTACTTCTCGTACAGGTGGTTCGCGATGACCGAGTGCACGGCGGGCGCCCGGTAGTCCGCGCCGGCGACACCGCACATCGCGGAGATGAACGCGCTCGAGTGGTCGTTGGTGCCCTGGTCGATGCCGTGCAGCACGCTGAGCTGATCCGCCAGCGCGAAGTGCGTGTAGCCGTACATGAGCGGGCTGTAGCTGCCGCGCGCGGCCGGGTCGGCGGGGTTCCACGATTGCCACGTCCGCAGCGGCTTGTAGGAGCCGTTCGGAGGCGCGAGGTTCACCAGCTGGCTCGCCTGGAAGAAGACGGGCTCGCCGCTGTGGTTGGAGGGCGTGGGGACGCAGAGCGGGATGTCCGCGTCCTCCATCGGGGTGAAGTAGTACGCCGGCCGGTAGCCGCCGGGGATGTAGAGCACCACGAGGCGCGAAGGGACGTCTACGTCCGCGGCGTGCGCGGTGCTCGAACCGAGGAGCCCCGCGCGATCGAGGAGCGCGAGCTGTCCCGCGCCGAGGGCCCACTTGAGCAGGGTGCGACGAGAGGTGTTCGGCATGGTGTCCTCGCTCAGTAGGTGATCCACATCGGGTGACGGATGAGCGCCGCGCAGACGCCAATCCAGGCGAGGCGCGTGTTCTGCGCCTCCAGCGGCAGGTAGACCTGCTCGTACAGCGCCTGGGCCTCCGCGTCCGAGGGCGGCTGACCGAGCATGCGCAGGGAGAGCGAGCGCAGGTTCTTCTGCACCGCGTCCGGGTTGCTCTTGGAGGTGTCGGCGAGCGTCACGTAGCGCAGCACCGCCGGGTTGTTCTTCTTGTCCACGGCGCGCGCGCACCACGCCTGGGACATCTGCACCAGCGTCTGCGCGGCGGACGGACCGAAGCTCACGTCCCGCTTGCGGTAGAGGAGCGAATTGCCGCCGCCGAGCGCCTCGAAGCGCTCGACGCTGCGCGAGTCGGAGACGTACTCGCCCGAGATGCCGGGGGCCCAGTCCCCGGGCCAGATGAAGAACTTGCCGCCGTTCGCCACGTACGGCTTGTTGCGCCAGTTGGCGTCGGTGGTGCTGACGAAGTCCTCGAGGGTGAGCCCGAGCTGATCCATCAGGCTGATGATCATCTCCTCGGCGGTGAGCCGGCGGACGCTGAACTCCTCCGCCACGGGGGCCTCCAGTTGCGCGGGCGTGGCCGGCAGGTTCCGGATCCAGTCCTCCACCTGCGCGATGGTCAGCGTGACACGGCCGCTGCTGACGAGCTCGTTGTACGGCTGCCCGGGCGGCATCTGGGGATAGCTGCCGGGGGCCACGCCGTTCAGCATCTGGATGAGCATGCTGTTCGCGGGGTCGCCACGCTTCACATACTTCTCGTTGTAGACGAGCCCGTTCTCGAAGGCGGTGAGCGAGGCGAAGAAGGGCTTGTTGCCGGTGAGGTGGCAGCCCTGGCACGCGGGCGCGAGCGCGAGACGGATCTCGTCGTTCTTGCTCACGGCCGCGCAGCTGTCGCCGCCCGGGTCCTCCGCGGAGTCACCGGGAGCGTCCCAGATCTTCCCGTCGCAGCTCACGGCGAGGAGCGCGACCGCGGCCAGCGCGGCGCCCATCAGGGTCGAACGCAACGTGTTCATCACAGGCCCCTCCGCAGCTCGGGCTGTTCGAAGAGGTATCGGATGAAGGGTCTCAGCTGCCGGTCGCCCGCGACGAACTCCCGCGCGAGCTTGTCGATGAAGCCCTTCTCCGTGGCCGGGTTCAGGTCGCGGCCGATGAACAGCGAATACATCTTGCGCGCGACGCAGCGGTCGAACTCGCCGGAGCGCACGACGAGCTTCCCGAAGCCGAGCGGGCCCATGGTGCCGTCGCCGTGCTCGCCGAGCAGCGTGTACGTGTCGGGCATCGTGTCGAGCAGCACCGCCTCGGGGTTGGCCTTCACCTGCTCGGGGGTGACGGGCGTGAGGAGGGTGTTGGGGACGAACGCGTTCTTCCAGCGGTAACCCGGCGAGGTGCCGGTGTACGGGTACTGCCCGGACAGCCACTCCTTGGTGATGCGGTAGCGGCCCACGCCCGGCATGAAGGGCCACGGGACGTAGAAGCTCTGGGCCGGGTTGAAGTCCCAGCGCTTGAAGGAGATGGCCGCGGGGTCGAGCGTCCGGTGGCAGTGCAGGCACGTGCCGCCGGTGCCGGGGTCCACCTCCAGGGGCGGGAAGTGCACGTCCGCGGGCGGTGGCGAGAAGCTCTGGCAGGCGAACATCTCGAGGAAGCGCGCGGCCCGGACGCGCTCGCGCGGGAAGGACGACAGCGAGCCGATCATGGTGAGCACGCCCGCGGTGGGGAGGCCCTGGGGCGCGTCGGTCGTGGTGCGCGGGTCGAAGCGGTAGGTGCGGTCGATGCTGCCGGAGCGCGCCCGGTTCGGGGTGAGCGCGAGGTGGAAGGGCTCCAGGTCCTCGACCACGAACTCGCGCCACGCCTGCGGATCATTCGGCGTGGGGTGCAGCGGGTCGCGCGGCGCGTTGTCCGCGTCGGGACGCCACCACGTGGTGTTCTTGTCCAGCGCGCTGGTGCCCATCTGCCGGCCGAAGCGCACGTACAGCGCGCGCAGCCAGTTGGTGCCGACCGAGTAGTTCCCGAGGATGAGGTCCGAGAGCGGCCGGTCGTGCCACGCGAGGTGCGCGAAGAGGCGCGCGGGCTCCTCGTAGGGGTGCCGGCGCTGCATGCCGAAGTCGTGGTTGCTGTTGCCCTGGAGGCCGGAGAGCGGGCTGCACCACACCAGGTTCGGGCCGCAGCCGCACGCGGGGGGCAGCATGGGGTCGTAGTAGCCGCCGTTCGCGAGGCCGCAGTCGACTGGCTGGCCCTTGCTGTCGGTGACCTGGGTGACGTCGGAGCCGGCCTTGCCGAGCACGGTGACGGTGGTGCCCGGCGCCCACCAGGGCTCCACCTGGTGCACCTCGGGCACGGCGGGGTTGCCGTCGGCGTCCTGGTCCTGGCACTGCCTGGCCGGGTCCTTCGAATCGCCGAACTCGTGCACGGCGTAGTACGCGCCCGCGTGCGCAGTGTTGGCGTTGCACTTGAAGAGGTGGCCGGACATGTCGCCCTGGTAGGCGTCACCCGCCGCGCCGGTGGTGTATGCGCCCACCGCGAGCCACTCGTGGCCGAAGTTCACCATCCGCTCGTAGAACTTCGGCGAGGCGAGCGCGGCCTCGAGCGTGGAGCGCAGGATGGATTCCCGCGCCTCGGGCGTGGTCGCGTCCGCCATCGCCTCGTACTGCTCGACGGTGGGCGTCGTCCCCGTGAGACCGAGGACGACGCGGCGCAAGACCCGCGTGCCGCTCATCTGGTCATTGAGAGGGACGGCGGGGGGAGGTGCTTCGGGGCCACATTGTTGTGCGTGCGCGTCGACTCCGGTGAGTCCGGACGCCGCGAAGAGCACGGCCAGCAGGGCCGCGCGCTTCAGGTGCAAGTGCCAGTGCATATGCACGAACACTATACCGGGCGCATGACTCCAGGAGACAGGAAGCGCGATCCGGGCCCAGAACGTATCCAGCAGTGACACGGTGGCCGCATGGACCTGGGCCCAGGAGCGCAGGCGGTGGAAGTGATGGCCCTCGTCACCCTGAGCGCTGGAGTCGCGACACGCGCGACTGGACACCCCCAGGCCCCGTGCGCCTCAATCCCTCGCCGGAAGCGCAGGAACTGACGCGCATCGGCTGAACTCTCTCACGCGACAACTACCTTGACGTTCACCGCCACCTGTCACCCTGTCTTCAAAGAAGCGCTTGGCTTCATATGAGGGGATGGCTCAGGCCGCGACGCAGAGCCGGCCGCCCCGCACGCGGCACTACACGCGGCGCCCGGCCACGTAGTGGTTGTCACGGACGTGGAGGATGTCGATGGTGACGCCCGCTGCCGGTACGTTCGAGCCGAAGTACTGTGCCGAGAGTTCCCTGAAGTCATACGTGTCGACCCGGTGACCGTGGTGGTCGCGGATGCCCCGCTCCGAGGTATCGACGTAGTGGATCCGCAGGTTCACCCGGGCGGAGAGCACAAGGCCGCGGAAGTCGAGGTCCCCGGCCCACTGCCGGCGGCGGCGCTGGCCCGACTCATAGGCATCGGCGATCAGGCGGAGCGATTCGCTCAGCTCGACGTTCCGGCGGACGGCTTCCATGACGAAGGTCTCCGCGAGGGCGACATGCTCCGCGTAGCGGGGATCGGTATCCCGGAACGCGTAGTCGACCCGCAGCCCGCGTCGCAGCCGGACGCTCGCCCAGGCGTCGAGCCGGATCCGGTCCAGGGCCGTGCTCACGTTGTCGAGCCGGCGCAGGACATCCTGGGACGGCCGCATGTCCCGGAACATCACCGGGGAGATTCCCACGCCACGGCGGATGAGGTTCGCGGTCATCGCGGCGGCGCTCTCGCGATACAGCATCGCCTCCTCCAGCCGGTCGCCCTCGGGAATCTGACCGACGGATTGCGGAGTGCGGCGCTTCACCCCATCCGAGAACGCGTAGTACAGACAGTCGCCGCCGCCCGGGTTGTCGGTGATGACGAAGTTCTGCTGCACGTACATGTCGAAGAGCGCTGACGCCCGCTGCAGCCGGAGCTCGGCCTCGGAGCGGATCCGGCTTTCAGCCTGCTTGGACCACTGCTCCATCTCCTTCAGGTTGTTCTTCGTGCCACCCTTGTCGAGGCTCACGAGAGGTCGCTGACGTGAGCCCCGGCCCCTGCCGGAACCCGTCGAGCCGCCGGACCCCAGGAGCTTCTGCTGCCCGAAGAGCGGACGGTCCAGCGCGATCACCTCGGGGTCGAGCAGGCCGAGCAGGTGATACATCGAGCGGATGCGGCCAATCTTGGTCTCCACGACTTCGCTGTAGGCGCGATCGTCGAGGTTGTTGTTCTTCACCAGGACCAGCCCGTTGTTTCCGGAGAGCGTCTTTCGCGTCGACACCGTGATGGGATTGGAGTCGTCGAAGGCATCGAACCCCTGCTTGGGTGACAACACCTTTGACGGCTCGTTCTGGGTGGCGCGGGTGAACTCCGTCACCCAGTCTCCCGTCTCCACGCTCTTGTCCACCTGGCCTGTGTTGCGGCTCAGGCTGCGGAACCCCAGCTCCACGGCGGCGCACCAGGGACAGGTCTCCTTCGGCCGGTTGCGGTGCTTGCCGGTGTCCTGGAACCCCTCGTAGGGAAAGCACACCAGCACGTCGGCGCCGTCACAGAAGTAGGACGAAGCGGTCATGAGCGCCGCAGGCTCGGCGCAGTTGAGCGAATGCCAGCCGCAGATCCACAGGTCGACGCCGAGCGCGCGCCCCTGGAGGCCAGAGACCGGGTGCGCTTCGATCCGCAGCTTGTCGTGGGTCTTGTTCTGCCGGAACGACACGTAGCTGAGCAGGGCCTGCCGCGCGGGCCTGCGCAACTGGAGCAGGTCCCGGGCGCGATACTCGAGCGCCGCGGTGTTCGTGCGGCCGATCATCACGTCGTAGTTGGTCCAGAGCCCCTTCTTGAACTCCTCCTCCTCGTGCTCTTCCGCCTGGCGCCGCCGGGCGTAGAAGTCCAGCAACTCCAGCTCGGCCTGACGCCGCTCGTGGGTGTCCAGTTGGGACTGCTGGTCCTCGTCGAGCTGGATCTTCCCCTTCCCCTTCCACTTCTTCTTCAGGAACTCGCTGGACTCTTCCTTCAGCTCCTTGCGGAGCTTCTCGATCTCCTCGGGGGACTTGTACTTGTCGGGAGCCTTCTTGGGGACCTCCTGGTCCTCCTTCCAGGTGGGGAGCGCGAGGTGCCGGCAGTACTTGCCGAAGTACTTCTCATCCGGCTCTTCCTGGACGACGCCGGAGAGACCGAGGACGGGCACGTACACCGTCTTGCCCCCTTCCTGGTGCCGCGTCCACGACACGCACAGACACCCCACGGTGGACACGAAGGCCGTGCAGACCGTCCTCCAGTTCTTCTTGAACTCCTCGCTGAGGGGGTGATCCACCGGCGGCTTGAGCAGGCGGGTGAGCGCGCTCGAATCGTCGCCGAGCAGTTTGTAGCGCAGGACCAGCGCGTCGGTGCGCTCCTTCACCTTTTCCCAGAACTGCGACTCCAGCGGGAGGTCGCGGACCCAGTCGCTCGCGGGGAACACCGCGCCAAGCGGGGTGCCGGCCGGGGAGACGACGAAGCCGAGGCTCATCAGCCGGAGCCGCACGGGTTCGTAGTACTGGAACTTGGCCCGGCTCTTCCCCTGGTCCTTCTTCAAGTCTTCGACGGTCACCGACTTGAGCGCCTTCTGGAGGCGACCGGAGGAGACCCTGCCACTCTTGTCCCCTCCAGAGGTGTGCCAGTCGAGCTGCTCGTACAGCGAGGCGCGGCACTCATCGAGGTAGTCCCACTCCTCGTCCAGCATCGATTCGACCACCCGGGTGACGTCGTCATGGAGCGCCTGGGCCTCCTCGGTCTTCGGGAAGGCCTTCACGCCCAGCATCTTGCGCACCAGCTCGGGCGACACCTTCTGCTCATCCAGGCGCGCCTCGTAGGCGTCCAGGTTCTTCAGCGCGACCTTGATGCTCATGCGGACCTGGAGGAACCGCACGAGCTCCAACTGGAACTGCACGAACTCGTCCTGCCGGTAGATCCGGTCCTGCGTGGCCAGGAAGAGCTCCAGGCCATTCTCGTCGACGAAGTCCGGTAACTGGATGCCCGCTTCGCGGGACCACCTCAGCGCGACCTCGGACGTCAGTTCGACCAGACCCGTGTTCAATGCGAGCAGCATCGGCATTGCCCGAGTAGAACCGACGCCTCGGCCCACGCCAAGGACCTGACAGGCGACTCCCCCCTCCAGGCCCGAGCGGATGGGGTCCAACGCTTCTGTCGCCGCAGCCGGGGGAGGCGCCCTGACGCATCAGGCCATCGTCTGTCTTTTGACAAGGCTGTCAGGCGGGTGCTACCCGTAGCTGAAACATGAATCGGGCTTCACCTTCCCCCGTGCGCCCGAACGAGGAGTCACCCCCATGAAGAAGACGCTGTCGTCCGCGATGCTGCTGTGCGCGTTGGGCCTCACGGGTTGTGGGGAGGAGACGACGCAGGAGCCCGTGGACAGCGCGCCCAAGCTGGACAGCCAGTCGAACATCCTGGCCTTCCTGGAGGGCAAGACGCTGGTGATGGAGGGGGACAACATCCCCAGCCACCCGCTGTCGCTGGACGAGGACATCAACTGGGGTTCGGCCAGCCAGTGCTTCCAGAAGGTCACCATTGGCGTGGGCGGCAACAACTTCCACGTCACCAGCATCCCCGGCACCATCCGCGGCTCCGCCGGCGTCGGTCAGGCCGGCAGCACGTGTGATCACGCCGCCGCGCAGAACGCGCTGGTGTTCGACTCCAAGGCGGTCACGCTCTCCAACATCACCGCGGGCGGCAGCTGCTTCGAGATCCTGGTGGACTACGGCAGCTTCAAGCAGGAAGGCCGCGTGAGCATCTCCTCGGACACGAAGAAGATCTCCATGGAGCTCTACTTCGAGGCGAAGGCCACGGGTTGGCGCTGCGCGGACGGCGCGGTGGGCGCCAAGACGGTCAGCGTCTCCGGTGCGGCCTTCACCGGCAACGCGGTGCAGGTCTACGACATCAGCGGCTAGTCGCACGGCGCACGGTGGGCGCTAAACCGCCCTCACGGCAATCCATCAGGGTGAGGTGTCTCTATGTCGGGAGGGTGGTTGGGCGCGGCGCGCCTGGGCGCGGTGGCGCTCGTGCTGGGGCTGGCGCTGCCGGCCGCGGGGCAGAGCCCCACGGTGCCGGGCCTCTATTACGGCGACTGGTTGGATGAGAAGGACCGCGAGGAGGATGCGAAGCCTCGCGAGTTCGTCCTCATCAACTACTTCTTCACCCGGCTGTCGGTGACCAACAGCGTGGGCGACCCCGCGGGCCTCAAGGGCGTGTCGCTGGGGCCCATTGGATCGCTGTCCGGCAGCTCCGTCCGCGTGGAGCCGGGGCGCTCGGCGTTCTACGTGGAGCAGCGCTGGATCCCCGTGCTGGAGTACAGCCCGTCCTTCGCGGACGGGCTGGCGTCCTTCCGCGCCCAGTTCGAGGTGGACTACCTCTGGGGCCGCGCCGCCAATGCCTCGCAGCAGAACGAGGGCGGCGGCTTCAACGCGGACCAGGTCAACCTCCAGACGAAGAACGTCAACGTCGCGGTCTATCCCACGCGCAACCCGGCCCGGCTCACGCTGCTCATCGGCACGCAGCCGGTCTACGACTCCATCTTCGACCCGACGCGCTCGCCGCTCAACGACATCGTCCGCACGGGTTACAAGCTGGCGTTCATTGGCAGCGACGCCACGGGCCTGTCGCTCTACAGCAACTACAAGGGGCTCTCCAAACTGAGCCTCCTGCCCCTGGGCAGCGCCCAGGCGGACAAGGCGACGCGGGACGACCCGCGCCTGAAGTTCGTCTACCTGCTCACCGCGGACTACGCCTACCCCGTGCAGCCCGGGACGAACATCGGCCTGTCCGCCTGGTACCTGCGCGATGACACGAAGGGGGACGCGTATGCCTTCGAAGGCATCGTGAAGAGCGGGCCTTCGTCCACGGGCCTCTCCCCGTTCGTCGGCACGCCGCGCTTCAACATCGAGCGGCCCACGGGCAACGTCTTCTGGCTGGGCGCGAACTTCCACCACAACATCGACTTCCGCGCGGGGCGGCTCGCCGCTTCCGGCTTCGTCATGTACAACGGTGGCAGCTACACGAGCGACCGCGCGGACACCACGTTCAACAAGACGGTGGACATCTCCGGCCTGTCCGCGAACCTGGAGGTGCTCTACCAGTGGGGCCGCGGCCCGGCGGACCTGCTCACCCTGGAGGGCATGTTCACCACCGGCGACAGCAACCTGGATGACGGCCGCTACACGGGCGCCTTCACGCTCAACCAGTACGGCCTGCCCGGCTCGGTGTGGTTCAACCACAAGATGCTGCTGCTGTTCCCCTTCACCAGCACCGTGAACAACTACACGGGCGCGGTGACGGACATCTCCAACCAGGGCTACGGCCTGCGCACCGGCATCGCGAGCGCGGCGTGGGACGTCATCCCCAACACGCTCAACCTCAAGCTGGCCACGGGCCTGGCCAACTCGGGGGCGAGCCCGCCGCGCTGGGATCCGGCCGTGCGGCGGGGGCGGTTCATTGGCGCCGAGGTGAACGCGGAGGTGCGCTACACCATTCGCTACCTCATGACGGTGGGCCTGCACGCCGGCTACCTGTTCCGCGGCGCCTTCTATGACGGCTCCACGACGGTGAAGAACAACCCCTTCGCCGCCTTCACCACCTTCACCTGGTACGCGTTCTGACCATGAGCCCCTTCCGCGCCCTCAAGGCCCTGCTGCTCGTGGCGGGGCTGGGTTCCTCCACCGGCTGCGTGCGCTCGTACGCCAGCGCGCCGCCGCTGGCGTTCCAGGACCTGGACTACGCGTCGCCCGGGGCGAAGGAGCCCTGGCCGCTGAAGCGGGTGGCCCTGCCCGAGACGGCGGCCACCTACGGCATGGCGCGCGTGCCGCGGATGGCCTACGTGGAGCTGCCCGCCGCGCCCGGCGCGCGCACCGTGGTGCTCATCCATGGCCTGGGCAGCTACCTGAAGTTCTGGAGCGCGCAGCTCGACGTGCTCCAGCGTGCGGGCTACCACGTCGTCGCGGTGGACCTGCCCGGGTATGGCAAGTCCGACAAGCCCGGCTCCTTTCCGTACACCATGGAGGCCATGGCGGACGCGGTGCGTGAGCTGACGCGGAGCCTGGGCGTCGAGCATCCCATCCTGGTGGGCCACTCCATGGGAGGGCAGACGGCGCTGTCGTACGCCATCCGCTACCCGGACGAGCCCGCGGGGGTGGTGCTGGTGTCGCCCGCGGGCTTCGAGAAGTTCTCCCAGAAGGAGAAGGACTGGTTCGCGCGGGTGATGAGCACGGAGTTCATCAAGTCCGCACCCGAGTACGGCATCCGGGGCAGCGTGCGGCAGGCCAACTTCCAGCACTGGCGGCCGGAGCTGGAGTGGCTCATCGAGGAGCGCGTGCGGCTGGCGAAGTCACCCGAGTTCGACGCGTATGCCTATGCCAACGTGCGCTCGGTGCGGGGGCTCGCCAACGACGACTTCGTGCGCGACAACCTCCACCGCATCACCGCCCCCAGTATCATCCTCTTCGGGGAAGCGGACCGCCTGATTCCCAACCCGTTCCTGCACGGTGGCTTCCCGCGGGACATCTTCGAATACGGCCACGCGCGCATCCCGGGCTCGAAGCTGGTGGGACTGGAAGGGTGTGGCCACACGGTGCAGCTCGACTGCCCGGTGCCGTTCAACGCGGCGCTGGAGGCGTTCCTCAAGAGCTTGCCTGTGGCCGGGGCACCCGAACCCTAGACGGACTCGGCCGCCCACCCTCCTCCCCCGTGGCGGCCAGGGAGGCACCATGCACGGTCGAGGCATTCGTCGTCTTGGGTGGTTCACGCACGTCCCCGGGTTTCGCGTCGCGGCGTTGGCCGTCGCGGCGGCCGCGGGCTGCGGCCCGTTGGGAGCCGAAGCGCCGGACACCGGCGTCCCCCAGCTCGAGCAGGTGGAGCAGGGGCTGACGCAGGTGACGGGCTTCGGGTCCAACCCCGGCAACCTCCAGATGTTCCGGCAGGTGCCCGCGGGCATGCCGGCCAACGCACCGCTGGTGGTGGTGCTGCACGGATGCACGCAGAGCGCCGCGGGCGTGGAGCCCGGTGGGTGGACCGCGGCGTCGAACGTCTACAAGTTCTACGTCGTCTACGCGCAACAGCCGAGCAGCAACAACCCCACCAGCTGCTTCAACTGGTTCGAGCCAGGGGACATCGCGCGCGGCGCGGGTGAGGCGCTGTCCATCAAGCAGATGGTGGACGCCATGAAGGCCGCCTATTCCATCGACCCGGCGCGGGTGTTCGTCACGGGCTTCTCCGCGGGAGGCTTCATGGTCCCCGCCATGTTGGCCACCTACCCGGACGTCTTCGCGGCGGGCGCCATCAACTCGGGCGGTCCGTACCGGTGCGCCAGCTCCATGACCGAGGGCTTCAGCTGCATGAGCCCCGGCGTCAGCAAGACGCCCGCGGCGTGGGCGGACCTCGTGCGCAACGCCTACCCGGGCTACACGGGTCCCCGGCCGCGCGTCTCCATCTGGCATGGCACGAATGACTACACGGTGAGGCCCTCCAACCTCACCGAGTCCATGAAGCAGTGGACGCAGGTGCACGGCATCGACCAGACGCCGGACACGACGGACTCCGTGGGGGGCTTCCCGCACAAGGTGTACCGGGACAGCGCGGGCACGGCGCTGGTGGAGACCTATGAGCTCACCGGCATGGGTCACGCCGTTCCGGTGGATCCGCAGTACAGCTTTCCCGGGAGCAGCACCGCCTGTGGCGCGACGGGCGCGTACCAGTCCGACGTGAACCTCTGTGGTGTGTATCACCAGGCGCTCTTCTTCGGGCTCACGGAGGCCAGCACTCCGCCGGATGACACCACCGCGCCCACGGTGAACGTGACAGCGCCTGTCTTTGGCGCCACGGTGAGTGGCACCGTGACGGTGACCGCGAGCGCTTCCGACAATGTCGGCGTCACGCGGGTGGACTTCTACGTGGATGGGAACCTCGTGGGCACGGACAGCACGGCGCCCCATGCGTTCAGCTGGGACAGCACGACGGTCGCCAACGGCTCGCATGTGCTGGGGGCCCGGGCGTTCGATGCGGCGGGGAACTCCGCGCTGGACGCGGACACGTCCGTCACGGTGAGCAACAGCGGGACGACGCCGACGATGGTCAGCTTCACCAGCATCGCGGCGGAGGATGGCTACGTGAAGGCGAACGCGGACGGGAGCGCGGCGGAGCTCGGGACGCTCACGGGCCTGGCGCTCGGGCGGGGGGTGGACGGCAAGCACAACCGCTCCCTGCTGTCGTTCGACACGTCCAGCCTGCCGGACACCGCCAGCATCACCCAGGCGTTCCTGACACTCTCCTATTCGTCCGGCTCCGGAGACCCCTGGGCCAGCCCCGCGGGCAACACGCTCGTCATCGACGTGGCCACGGGCACCTTCAACGCGGCCGCGACGGAGACGGGCGACTGGGCCGCCCCCGCGACCGCGAGCGCCGTGGCGGGCGTCGCGAAGTTCACCGCGGGCACCGTCCGCTCCACGGACTTCGCGGGGGCGGGGACGTCCGCCGTCAACACGCGGGGCCGGACGCAGCTGCGCCTGCGCTTCGCCCAGAATCCCGCGGCGACGGCCTACCTCTTCGTGAAGGACGGTGCGAACGCCACGCTCACCGTCGTCTACACGCCGTAGTCCATGCCCGCCGCCCCGGGGGACATCCGGGGCGGCGGGGAGATGGGCAGGCCACTGCTCAGAGTGACCACGAATCCGTAGACGGCGGCCTCGCGAAGCCTGGGGGCTCCCGGCGAAGAGATGCTCCTGAAGACGAGGCCGTCTGCTCCCAGGCGGCATTCGAGCGCATCACCTGTCCGCCCCATGCCCAGGCATCGGGCACGGCCATGATTCCCCCTCGCCTCCCCCCAACCGCGAGTCGCGCCGGTCTCAGCCGGCGAGGGCGCGGCCGTCGTGAGCAGTGGCTCGCCTGCCTGGCCTCCGCCCCCAGCCGCGTTGCGACCGGCCCCCTCGCATCCCCATGTTCGACACGATGAGGCCACCGGACGGAGGCCCCAACACGGAGCGTGAGCCATGAACAAGGCATGTCCCCACCTGCAAGCAACCGAGCATCACCGGAGGGCCCCCGTCCACCCCAGCGGACACGGCTGCGCGGAGTGTCTGAAGGACGGAGGGGACTGGCTCCATCTGCGGATGTGCCTGACCTGCGGGCACGTGGGCTGCTGCGACGACTCGCCGTCACGCCACGCGACCCGGCACTTCCACGAAAGCGCCCACCCGGTCATGAAGTCGTTCGAGCCCGGGGAGGACTGGGCCTGGTGCTACGTGGATGAGCAGCTCCTCGAGCGGATTCCCACCTTCCCAGGTGAGTCGCCGCCGGTGCACTACTCGGCCCCCATGAGCGCGCCGTAGGCACCTGGCCTTGGACGCCTGCGCGGCGCCCCTGACAATACCTGACAGACCCTTGTCACACCGGGTGGATAGGACCTCCCCCTCAACCCGTGCCGTCCCGGAGGTCCTTCTTGAAGCTCTACTTCCATCCCCTGTCCGGAAACTCGCGCCGCGTGCTGCTCGTGGCCGCCCACCTCGACCTTCCCCTCGAGCGCATCGTGGTGGACCTCACCACGGGCAAGCAGCGTGAGGCGTCGTACCTGGGCATCAACCCCAACGGGCGCGTCCCCGTCCTGGACGACGGCGGCTTCGTGCTCTGGGAGTCGCGCGCCATCATGGTGTACCTCGCCGAGAAGACCCCGGGGCAGACCCTGCTCCCAACGGACGCGCAGGGCCGCGCAGACGTCAACCGCTGGCTGTTCTGGTGCTCGGCCCACATGGCCCCGGCGAACACCGTGCTCGTCCAGGAGAACTTCGTGAAGCAGCGCACCGGCCGCGGGCCGCCGGACCCCGCCGAGGTTGCGCGCGGTGAGGCCCTCGTCGCGCAGACCGCGCCTGTGCTGGACTCGCACCTGGCGGGCAGGACGTGGGTCGCGCAGGAGCGCCTGACGCTCGCGGACCTCTCGCTCGCCGCGTCGTTCGCCCTCGCGGGCCCGGCGCGCCTGCCCCTCGAAGGCTACGCGAACCTCCGGGCCTGGCTGGGGCGCGTGCAGGAGCTGGACGCGTGGCAGCGCACCGCGCCCCCCATGCCGCCGCCGGCCGCCCGGAGCTGACGCGAACTTCAGGTCCTGGCGAGGAAGGCGTCCGCGTCACCGCCTTCGCACTTCCAATCGGCGTACACCCCGATGAGTCCGCAGGCGGGACAGAAGCACGCGATGTAGAGCCAGCGGACGTCCTTCGTCCCTTTGTACAGCGCCACGCCCGACACGATCTGGAATGCCTCTGCGCCGCAGAGGCACTCGCTGCGTTGGAGTTCTGCGGTGTCGGCGTACTCGGCGCTGTCCCCTACCCACTGGACCGCGCCACAGCCCGTGCAGGTCCTCCTCGCGACGTCGCTGTCTTCGTCCTGATCCAGGGTGAAGGTGTGTGCCCCACAGGGGCAGCGCACTTCGTGGAACCGGGTCGCCGGGTAGCCGTTGAGCTGGCTGTACCGTCCCATCTCCAGCCGCGCGTCCTCCAGCCCCGTTCCATACCAATGCTTGCCCTTCTTGCGCGGCGCCATGGCTCGACCCTCCGTGGGGAAGCGGGAGCCTGCCGCGTCTTCCCGTCGCTGTCAGGTCCGGCGACGCATGGGGCGAAGCGAAGGCCTGTCGTGGATGGGGGCGGGTGCGGAGGTGTTGAGGAGGGACGCTGATGGGTGACGCCGAGCTTTGCGCCTGGCCAGTGCAGAAGCGGTGCAGCCCTCAATTGAGGGAACCCGGTCCTGGACCAGTTATACGCAGGAGAAGGAACCGGAGGTGCCTTGCGCCCCCGGCGCTCTGTTATGAACTGCGGACGCTGGTCACGGACCTGCGCAAGCATCCGTGGAAGATCCTCTGGAAGGATTGAGCGGCCAGGACCCCATACCACTACAAAAAACTATGACGACTGAAACCATCAAAGGCACCGAAGCCCTACTGCACAAGGTCTTCAGCGACGACTTCGCGTTTGAAATCCCGGAGTACCAGCGACCGTACGCCTGGAAGCAACAGCAGGCGGATGAACTACTCCTGGACCTCATCGGAGCACTCGGGACCACGGAAACCTCGGAGATCGGACAAGCCACTCCTTATTTCCTGGGCAGCATCGTCCTGATTGAAAAGGAGAAGGCCAAGTTCGAGGTCGTCGATGGTCAGCAGCGACTGACCACCCTCACGATCCTTCTCTCCGCGCTTCGGCACGTCATCACTGCACCGAGGATCCAGGCATCCATCTCTCGCTTCCTGATGCAGGAAGGCGACGAGGTGCTCAGCACGCTGGACCGGCCCAGACTCAAGCTCCGGCAGCAGGACGCCCCCTTTTTCAAGAAGTACATCCAGGACAAGGGCGGTTTCACCGAGCTGCTGAAGCTCCAGACCAAGCCCGCGACCGAAGCACAGGAAAACATCAGGGCCAATGCCCAGCACCTCGCCGACGCGCTTTCCAAGCTCCCAGAGCAGGACTGCCAGCGGCTGGTCGCATACATCGCCCAGCGCTGCTTCCTTGTCATCGTCTCCACGTCGAATCTCGACTCGGCGTTCCGCATCTTCTCCGTGCTCAATGACCGGGGACTCGACCTCGCGGTGTCGGACATCATCAAGGCGGAGCTCCTGGGGCGGTTGCACTCCAGTAACTCAAGCCACACGGGCGAGTATCAGCGCCGTTGGGAAGCGCTCGAGAACGACCTGGGGCGGGATCGCTTCCAGACGCTCTTCAACCACATCCGGATGATCCATTCCCGGAAGAAGCTCCAGGGCACCGTGCTCGCGGAGTTCCGTGAGTTCGTCCTCAAGGGCAAGACAGACGTGGGCGCGTTCCTGGATCAGTCCTTTTTCCCGTACGGACAGGCGTTCGAAACGATCCTCCAGGAGAACTACCAGGGGATGGATGAGGTCGCGGCACGGAAGGTCAATGCTGCGCTCAAGTGGTTCTCCTACATCGACAACACGGACTGGCTACCGCCCGCCATCCTCTACTTGAAGAAACACTCCAACAGCCCGGCGCTGCTCATTGAGTTCTTCCAGGACCTGGAGAGACTCTCAGCGTTCTTCATGTTCGTCCGGCCGACGATCAATGTCCGCTTGGAGCGCTACGCCCAGGTGCTGGAAGCCATCGACCTGAACGCGAACCTCCGAGAGGACGGCAGCCCCCTCCAACTCACGCAGGAAGAACGGGAGGAGGCCATGCAGGTCATCGAGGGTGACGTCTACAATGCCTATCCCACCGTCCGGCGCCTCATCCTGCTGCGGCTCGACAGCGAGATCTCGGCGGGTGGCGCCACCTACGAACTCGACCGGCTCTCCGTCGAGCACGTGGTCCCCCAAACAGTCAAACCCGGGAGTGATTGGGAAAAGCACTTCCCGGACTCGGAGGCCCGACAGCAGATGATCCACCGGCTGGGGAACCTGGTCCTCCTCACCCGGAGGAAGAACAGCCAAGCGTCGAACTACGACTTCGCCATCAAGAAGGCCAAGTACTTCTCGACGGCGGAAGGCGTCACGAACTTCGCCCTGACCAACATGGTCCTGAAGGAAGACAGTTGGACTTCCACCCACTTCCAGGCCCGCCAGACTGACCTCTCCCAGCGTCTGAAAGCCGTCTGGCGACTGTAGGCCCGCGCAGGCTGGAGCCCGCCCGGCGGTGGCACCTGCAGTTGGAGAAGCTGAACACGGAAGATCCCGGGCGGCTGGCGCGGCTGCTCTCCGAGGGGGCGCTCAGTCCGATGCAGGACCACACGCGCTTCGAGCTCGCCGTGGCCATCCGGCTCCTCCAGTGCCTGGAGGCACGGCTGGAGGTGCGTCAGCCCGGGCGCTGGAGGCTGCAGCGAACACTCGTGATACGTGGCCGGACTGACAGCGTAGCTCAGTGAGGCTGAGCAACGGGGTAGCCGCAGTGAGAGAACCAGCCTGCGGCGTCCCTGGGCGTGAGTGCAGCCAGGGCCAGTCGGAGGCCGCAGCCGAGAGACTGACGCGTGCGCAGCTTCCACTTGCGCAAAAGCGCCTTGAGCTTGCTCCAGGCTGGCTCGATGGGGCTGAAGTCCGGGCTGTAGGGCGGCAGGAAGAGGACTCGGGCGCCCCGCGCCTCAATGACGTCGATGAGTGCGCGGCAGTGGTGCACGGCCAGGTTGTCCCAGACAACGACCTGGCCGGGTTCGAGGACCGGCACCAGATGCTCCAAGACAAAGCGGCCCCAGACTTCCAGGGTGGTGCCCCCCTCCACCTCCAGGTGAGCGGTAATGCCTTGAAGCGTCAGGGCTCCGATGACTGTCGTGACGCAGCCCCGGTTACGAGGGACGGCTTCGCCCTTCAACCGCTCTCCACGAGGTGCGCGCCCATGCGTGCGGGTCATGTCCGTGCGGCAGCCCGTCTCGTCCACCACGACAAGCGCTTCGGCAGGCACACGCCGCAGGGCCCACGCGTATTGCCATCGCAGAGCCTCTACGGCCGGGCTGTCGCTCTCCACGGCGTGGAGTGACTTTTTTTACGCGTCAGCCCCATGCGGTGCAGCACTCGATTCACGGTCGCGTGGCCCACGGTGTACTGCGCATGCTGGGCATACAGCCGCGCCAGCTCTTCATCGGTCGCATCAGGACGCTCCCGCACCAGCCGCCACAGGAGCGCTTCCCCCTCGGCATCCACCTTGCGCCGAGCTCCGCCTCCATGCGGACGGGGCCGGGCGCTTCCGCTCGCCTCGAACCGAGTGATGTATCGGCGCACTGTCGCGTACCCCAGCATGAAGCGCCGGGCGATGGCACTCTTGCCCTCGCCCTGTTGCCAGGCCGCAATAACCCGCTCCCTCAGGTCGAGCGAATGGCCGTTGGACATGGTGCTCCCTCCTCACCTCTCCAACACCCCAGTCTGCTCACCTCATTCAGGCTCCGCTGTGAGTTCGCCGTCCTCGTGCGCGACGATGGCGCACAGGTGCGGCTCTTCTACAACCAGACGGTCCTGGGACCGGGAGCGGTGGAAGCGGGCTCGCGTCACTACTTCGGCCATACCGGACGGATGCGGCCCGACCTCACGCTGAGCGTGGCGCTGCCCTGCGGAGTGGAGCGCAGCGCCATCGTGGAGATCAAACACTCGGCAGAGCCGGACACGCTCCTCGCCGGCTTCCACGAGGCGAACCTCTATCGACTCGAATATGCGAGGTGGCTGAGCGGATGGCCTCAGGCCGTGCTGGTCGCGTCCGGCACACTGGCCGGAGCCCCACGGCGAGAGGATGACGTCGTTGCCGTCGACTGGGCACACTGGGTCCCGGACGACGTTGTCGACGGGTTCCTCGACGGCCTCTGAGGCTTCAGGTGCGCGCCCCTTCCGCCGCTCAGGCCCACTCCGTCAACCCCTCGCGCTGGTACAGGGTCGCGAACGAAGGGCGCGGCACACTCAACCGGTCAGGGCAACACGCTCTCTAGCTTCTCAGCGGGAGGAAGGAAACCGAGCGTCTTGCGTGGGCGGCAATTTGAGGCGGGCGGCAATCGCGTTGAGCTGAGCCTGCGAGTAGACGGACAGGTCGGTGCCGTCGGGGAAGTACTGGCGTAGCAGACGGTTGGTGTTCTCGTTCGTCCCCCGTTGCCAGGGTGAGCGTCAGAGCGCCGGGGGACTCTCACCCCCAACTTCCCCCTCCAGCGAGGCCAGGAACCGAGCTGGACGCGATGGGACGGCACCTCGAACCGACGCAAGCCTTCACCCCGGGTGAGGGCCCCTCTTGATTATCCATAAAAAGCTGAATAATCTGAAAACACCTACCCGAGCGTATGGGCAGGCATTGGGCTGGGGAGGCACATCGCGCCCCAGGTGAACCTGTCGTCACATGAAGGGGGAATGAATCAATGAAGCGATTTTTCGAGGGGGCGTCTTCAGCAGTGGTGGCATTGGCCGCGGTCACGATGCTCGCTGGCTGCGGCGCCGCGCCAGAAGAAGAGGGAGCGGAGTTCGACGTGGAGGTGGCGAAGTCGTCGCTCTCCTTCACGGGCTGGGTGGTCTACGACGCAGGGACGCGCTGTACCGTCGGTGGCAGCACCATGCACTGCTGTCCTACCGGCTACGCCATGATTGGCGCGCACCTCAGCAAGGACGTCTTCAAGTGCGCTCAACTCTCCTCCACGAGCGGCTCCCGCTTCCTGGATGCGGGCGGCAGGCGCAACGGGATGCATGCCTGTCCCTACGGCAGCGTCATGGTCGGCCTGCACGTCAGCAATGACTACCTGGCCTGCCAGTATCCCGGAACGAGCGTCGTCTCCGAGTATGTGGATGGGAGCCCCGGCACGAACGACTCCTATCCCATGCACGTGTGCGGGGCCGGCGGGTACGCGATGAGCGGCATCCACGTCAGCAACAACCTGTTCACCTGCGCCCGGTAGCACCGGACACCGCGAGGACCGCTCGACGTGGAGCGGTCCTCGGCGGGATGAGAAGGCGTTCCTCTCCGTCCTGAAGCCGTGCCCCGGACGAGGCCTGACAGACCCTTGTCACACCGGGTGGGAGCGCATCGTGGTGGACCTCACGTACCTCGCCGAGAAGACCCCGGGGCAGACCCTGCTCCCGACGGACCCGCAGGGCCGCGCCGACGTCAACCGCTGGCTGTTCTGGTGCTCGGCCCACATGGCCCCGGCGAACACCGTGCTCGTCCAGGAGAACTTCGTGAAGCAGCGCACCGGCCGCGGGCCGCCGGACCCCGCCGAGGTTGCGCGCGGTGAGGCCCTCGTCGCGCAGACCGCGCCCGTGCTGGACTCGCACCTGGCGGGCAGGACGTGGGTTGCCCAGGAGCGCCTGACGCTCGCGGACCTCTCGCTTGCCGCGTCGTTCGCCCTCGCGGGCCCGGCGCGCCTGCCCCTCGAAGGCTACGCGAACCTCCGGGCCTGGCTGGGGCGCGTGCAGGAGCTGGACGCGTGGCAGCGCACCGCGCCCCCCATGCCGCCGCCGGCCGCCCGGAGCTGACGCGAACTTCAGGTCCTGGCGAGGAAGGCGTCCGCGTCACCGCCTTCGCACTTCCAATCGGCGTACACCCCGATGAGTCCGCAGGCGGGACAGAAGCACGCGATGTAGAGCCAGCGGACGTCCTTCGTCCCTCCTCAGCGGCGCCTCAGTTGCAGCCCTGGCTCGACAGCCAGTTCACGCCGCGGGTCCGCTCGGTCGTGCCGTTCGTCCCGCCGCCGTCCGTGTTCGAGAAGGACATGGACACGGCGCTCCCCGTGGACTGGTTGGTGATCTGCATCGTCAGGTTGTTGGGGATGAGCGCGGTGGAGTTCGGGTAGTTCGCGCCAATGGAGTAGCGCAGCCGGCCGAGCGGCAGGCTCCCGCACCCGGCCATCGCATTCTCGAGCTGCAACCAGTTGCCACGGTTGAAGTTGGCATCCTGAGGCACCAGGTTCGCCCGCCCTCCCCAGCCCCCGAGCTGTGAGCCGAAGAGGTGGCCTCCGTCATAGTCGTTGCTGGGGTTCTCCGCGTCTCCCCACTGGCCCACGTTCGTCTGACAGGAGTCGACGCGCGGCGCGGCGGTGATCCGCGGCAGATCCTTGTACGCCCGGTTCGGCCGGCCCACGCTGTCGATGAAGTAGTACTCGCCGTCGAAGCTGTGCCACTTGTTCCGGTCCGTCGACGGGAAGAGCTTCGGGCAGTCGCTGATCAAGGCCGCGGTGACGTCCCCGTGGGCGACGTACCCGACGCCGTAGGGCGTCAGCGCCTGCCGGATCTCCTCCTCCGTGTGGCTCTCGAAGAAGTCCATGAGGCCGCTCGGGCCACCGAAGTCCTGCTCGAGCTGAGAGGTGATGTCTTCTCCGCCCAGGTCCGTGACGCCGCAACCGCCGAGCAACAGACCCAACACCACCGCGACTGAGAGCTTGTTCAGGGTGCGCATTCTTCCGGCTCCTTTGGGCGGCCTTGATTACCAATAAATCAAGAAAACACAAAAGAAAGGCGATAGGCGCTTTGTGAGATTTCTACAACAGCCCTGCAGCAACCTGTTTCAACCGCGAACGCGTGAGCTGGGCGCCAGTGGCCAAGGCCCGCAGGCTGCAATCATTGCCATGCAATGTGACGTTCTGGAGCGGAGACCAGGCGGTGGCGGCGGCGACTTCGTCCGCCAGCTGCACGCCTGAGCCGCTCTGACGGGCAAGAGGCTCCGAAGGCCAGTCTCCCAGGCAGCGTGGGCAGTCCCCCTCGCTGAAGCATGAGAGGTCCTTGCATCCGCGCCGAGGCGCCCGTCAGAGCGTCAGCGACTGGCACTCCAGAAGAGCAGCGGCTCCTGGGACACGGTGACCACCTGGCGGCGCAGCCAGCGCGGGTCCAGGTCGCGCACGTCCTGCCCGTCCAGCAGCACGCGGCCCGCGTTCGGGTCGTACAGGCGGCCCAGCTGGCCTGCGGGTACACCAGGCCCATGCCGCTGCCCAGCACCAAGAACGCCGTGGCCGCGACCAGCCGCCGCCGTTCCGGCCGTATCAGCCTCCAGAGCTGGCGCGGCAGTTCCCCCGGCCGCGGCACCGCCTGCTCGTCGCTCACGCCGCGCTCCATCACCGGGCCTCCCGGTCCAAAGGTTCCCAACCCATGCGTCCCTGCCCTGAAGTGCCAGACGCCATCCCACGCTCCGTGGCCGGGGATCCCTCCCTCCCTACGGAGCGCACCGCTCCGCCGGGCTGTGCGGACGTCGCGGAGTCCCAACTGGAGGGGCTCTGCACCGCGCTGGGCTGGAGCGCGCCGGACGCGGGCGCACGAGCGCTGCTGCGCGGCTTCACCTCCACGTGGACGCAGCGGCCACGAGCCGAAGGCCCGCGCTTCTCCGCCGTCGCGGACGACGGCTCTCCTTATGAGTTCTCGCTGGCCTTCACGCCCGGACGCGCGGAGCTGCGCGTGCTGGTGGAGGCCCAGTCGGAGCCCGCCACCGCCGCGGGGTACTGGGCCGCAGGACGGGCCCTCACCGACTCGCTCGCACGGACGTTGAAGAAGGAGCGCGCGCCGCTGGACGGCGTGCTGGACCTCTTCGTGCCGCGCGGCCCGCGCAACTTCTGCGCCCTGTGGCACGGGCTGCGCTTCACGCCGGGCCGCGACCCGGACGTGCGCCTCTATCTGGATCCGCACGCGCGCGGCCCGGGCAGCGCGCCCGAGGTGGTGGCGGAGGTGCTGGAGCGCCTGGGGCTCGAGGCCTCGCGGCCGGAGGTGGACGCGGTGCTCGCGGGCGGGCGGCTCGGGCTGGGCCTGCTGGCGCTGGACCTGGGCGCGCCCTCGCGCGTGAAGCTCTACTTCTCCGCCCCAGGCCTCACCGCGGACGAGGTGGAGGCCACGGTGGCGCACGCGGTGGACGCGGTGCCGGGAGAGGCGCGTGCGTTCTTCCGGCAAGTGCTCGGCACGGACGGGCCTCATGCAGGGCCGCCCCTGCGCGTGTGCTTCACGCTCGACGCGGCGACGGGCGGCCGCCTGTCCCGGCCCGTCACCGACCTCACCGTGGGCACCCTGGACGATTCCACCGTCACGGCGCGCACCCGCGAGGTGCTGCGCGGACACGGGCTGGACGTGGCCGCCTACGAGCGCTGCCTCGAAGTGATGGCCTCCGCGCCGGAGGCCCCGGGTCATGGGCTGCACCCGGTGCTGTCCTTCCAGCGCGACCGCGGCGAGCCGCGCGTCACCGCCTACCTGGCGCCGCGCCTGTATCCCACCGGCGGCGAGGACACCGGGCCGCGCAAGCACGCGCTCTGGCGGGCGTGGAACGCGTAGCAATCCAAGACACGCCAGCGGCCCTGTTCGAGCGGGCACGACCAGGAAAACCGCGTGGGCTCGTATCGAATTCTGGTGGGGGAAACCGGTTCCCGAAAGGCGGCGATACCCGCGCCTGCGGAGGCCGGCACCACCGCCTTCGCGAAATCCATCGCAAGGCCAATCACACACACCGGAGAAGTATGAACACCACGACCGAGACGACCCTCGTCGAGATCTGCGACCTCGACACCGTGCCCTCCGCCAACCTGGCCTCGAACAAGTTCGAGTACGGCGCGGAGGAGTCCGCCACGGCGCAGCAGATGATGGCCATCGAGCCGCCGACGACCTACGGCTGCTGCGCCTGGTAGTCCGCCGTCCGCAGTGAAAGGGGCGCGGCCGGCATCGACCCGGTGCCGGTCGCGCCCTTCTGTCCCGCCCCCAATCCGGGCCCGGCCCGGGAGAAGCCCATGCGAATCACGGTGCTCGGCCATGCGGGCCTCTACGTGGAGGCCGCCGGCGAGCGGATTTTGATCGACCCCGTCCTGCGTGACACTCCGCTCGGCCACGGCAGTCTGGTGTTCTACCCGGGACGCCGCCTCGCGCCGGACGCGGTGCCGGGCCCGACACTGCTCGTCATCAGCCACGCGCACTGGGACCACTTCGACCTGGAGAGCCTGGAGCGGCTGCCGCGCGACGTGCCGGTGGTGGCCCCCAACGAGGCCAGCGTGCTTGCGGGGCTGCGGCGATTGGGCTTCGCGCGCGTCACCGCGCTTGAGTCCTGGCAATCGCACGTGCACGGCGGCGTGAAGCTCACCGCGACGCCGTCCGCGGGCGACATCACCGAGATGGGCGTGCTGCTGGAGGCGGAGGGCACGCGCTTCTGGGACATGGTGGACGCGGAGGTGGGGCCGGAGGTGGGCGAGCGCATCCTCGCCGAGCACGGGCGCGTGCACATCGTCGCGGCCAAGTACCAGCCGCAGGGCAAGCTGCAGGTGCAGCTGCTGTGGGGGCTGGGGACGTCGTTCGACAAGCGCGACGTGGCCCGCTCGCTGGAAGCCGCGAGCGTGGTGCAGCCGCAGTTCGTCTTCCCCTATGCGTGCGGCCTGGCCTTCCAGGGGATGCACGCGTGGATGAACAAGCAGATATTCCCCTTCACCCAGCCGCAGGTGGTGCGGCTGCTGCGCGCCCGCCTGCCCCAGGCCCGCGCCGAGCAACTTCACCCCGGCGACGTCCTGGAGCACCGGGACGGGGGCGTGGCGCTGCATGCGCAGGCGTCGCCCTTCGTCCGGCACGAGGAGGCGCGGCACGACCAGGACTGGGAGCCGCTCGACAGCACCAGCCTGGATGACCCGCTCACCCCGGCCGAGGCCGACGACACGCGGCGGGAGGTGGAGGCGCTGCTGGCGGGCCCCTTCGCGCGCTGGCTGCGGGCGCACTTCGCGACCGAGGGCTACCTGCGCGCCTTCATCGAGTACCGCGTGGTGTGGCAGCTCGTCGTGCACCTGGGCCCGGGCCGGCGGCTTGCGTACGCGCTGGACTTCCGCGCGCCGCGGCTCGCCCTGCTCAAGGGCATGCACGAGGACGCCAACTACTTCGTCCACGTGTCCGGACGCGGGCTGACGCGCAGCATCCAGCGGCCGGAGATTTCGGGCGACCTGTTCAACCTCTGCGGCGACCTGCGCCTGTTCGAGAAGGTGCTGGGCGTGGTGGATGGCCACTTCTTCGTGCCGCCCGTGGCCGGCAAGGAGCTGCTCGTCTCACTGCCGGACCCGCTGACGCTGTTCTTCCGCCAGGCCCCCGCGTCAGCGCCCGGCCTGGCGATGTCCGCGCACGAGGAGAGGGCCTGACATGGAAGCCCAGGTCATGTTCGGTGACACCGAGCTGCAGGCGGTGCTGCGCAAGAAGGCGCTGTACCGCGTGCTCGCGCGGCATGAGGCCCAGCGGCTGGGATTGGAGATCTCGCCCGCCGAGCTCCAGGCCACCACGGACGTGTTCCGCCACTACTTCCACCTCACGCGCGCGGACGAGATGCGCGCGTGGATGGCGGAGACCGGGACGAGCCTGCAAGAGCTGACCGAGATGATGCGCGACATCGCCCTCATCAACCGCCTGGATGCGCTGTACGCGGCGGAGATCGACGCGGGGATGGCGGACCAGCACCGGATGCTCGCCGCGCGCGAGCGGCTCCAGGGTCCCAAGGGATAGGCGCGATGGGCTCCGTCCTCACACTCGGCGACCGCGTGGTGGTGCGCGCGGCCTGCTGGCCCATGGCGGCCCTCGCGGACTTCGCGGCGCCGGACTTCGCGCCGCCCGCGGGCCGTCATGCCCTGCACGTGCCCGCCACCTTCGCGCACTACGAGGCGGCCTACGCGACGCGCCTGCGCGAGCAGCGCCGGAGGCTGTGGGCGAGGACCCGCGAGGACGTGGGCTTCATGCGGGCGCTCGCCCTGGTGAACCCGGGCTTCTGCCGTGCCGTGGCCGCGCTCCACTTCGAGGAGACGCCATCCAAGAGCACGCGCCACGCGGAGACGACGCTGTACCGCTACCTGGCGCGCGCCGTGGGCCGCACCGAGCCCAATGGCGTCTGGTCCGGCACCGCGCTGGCCCGCTGGGGCGAGCGCACCCGGGTGGTCTCCCGTCCCGCCCGGTGGGCCTTCGCGCCGGAGCTGGCGCCGCTGCAGTCCCTGGCCGAGGCGCGGCTCTCGCGCGAGCCCTACCGCCGCTCGGGGCACTGGCGGCTCAACGAGACGCTGGCGCCGGACGCGGAGGGCGGCTGGACGTACCTCGCCCGTGGCCCCAGGGGACTCTCCCGCAGGCGCGTGCGGCTCGCGCCCGAGGTGGGCGAGGCGCTCGGCGCGCTGCGGGGGTCGGGGCCGGCGACGTGGGACGCACTCCTTTCGCTGCTGGCCTCGCGCACGCCCGCGGGGACGGATGTGGCCGCGCTGGCCGAGGCCTTCGCGCGCGGCGGGCTCCTGCTGGGCGGCCCGCGCTTTCCCACGCGCTTCGTGTCCGCCTGGGACGCCCTGCGCAAGGTGGCCGCGCGGCTTTCAGGCCCTGACGCGCGGGCATGGCGTCGCTGCGTCAACCGGCTGGGACGGCTGTGCCGCCGGCTGGAGACGCGCTTCGAAGCGCTGGAGGCCCCCGCGGTGCTGGCCGCGCACGAGTCCGCGCGTCACTGCGTGCGCACGCTGGCGGCGGCGCTCGGCGAGCCACCTCCGGAGCTGCCCCGCGCGATGCTCCGCTGCGACCTGGAGCTGCCGTTCGAGCTGGAGCTGGGGCCGGAGGTGAAGGACGCGCTCGGTGACTCGCTCGAGCAGCATCTCGGGTGGATGGAGGACTCCGGGCTGCTGGGCCGGGCCCATGCGGCGACGCGCGCGTGGTTGCTGCCCGCGGGTGAAGGGGCGCCGTGGGCCGCGCTCCGCCCTCCCCCGCCGCTTTTTCCGGCTCCGGGCCTTGAGGCCCGCGAGCGCCGCGGGCTCCCCCTGGGCCTCTTCTTCGCACGCCTCACGCCGGAGGCCGTCGCGGCGAGAGGCGTCTTCGAGCTGGGCGCGCACACCTCCCGCTTCTGGCACCTGTGGCGCCAGCGCGACGGGGGGCGGTTGGATCCGCTGCACGCGTGGCTCGCGGCGCAGTACCAGCGGCTCTCCGACGCGCACGGTGTGGACTGGGCGGAGCTGGCCCAGGACTTCGGCCGCAGCCCCAACACGCTGGCCCGTCCGCACCTCACGCCCCACGTGGTGGATGTCTGGGGCTGCGAGCGGCGCCGCGTTCCACTGGCCCTCGCGCGCTTCGAGCCCACCCCCGCGGGTGCACCGCTGCTGCGCGTGCCCGGCCGCGAGCGCCCCCTGGCGGTGCGCTTCTCCAGCGCGGCCCATGCGACAGGCGACGACCCCCTCACGGAGAGTCTGCTCCTCACCTCCTTCCGCCTTCCCCCGGGAATGGTGGACGCGAAGCCGCTGCCCCGTCCCGGTCCCTCGGCGGCCCCCGGAGCCCGGGCTGGCGTCGTGGCGCGGTGGGAGTTGAAGGGCGAAGCGCTGACGGAGCTGCGCGTCCGGCACCGCGCGCGGCGCTACGCGGCCTGGCTGGCGCTGGCGGCGCGGCACGGACTTCCGGAGTGGCTGTGGCTGTCGCGAGACGGCCAGCCGCCCGTGCTGGTGCCGCGCGACAGCCCGCTCGGCATCGAGTGCTTCTTCGAGGGGTTCGACCCCGAACGACACACGCTCACCCTCGAGGAGGCCGCGGATGACAGGTGGTTGGTGGACGAGCGCGGACATGGCTTCCGCGCCGAGCTCGGTGTGCCCTTCGTGCGGGAGCCGCACGCATGGTCGGCCTAGGGAAGGGAGGCGGTGGAGATGGCTCCAGGTGAACGTCGAATTCGACAAGCAGCGCCATCCCCCCATGGCCTGCGCGCAGCAGCTCTTCGCGCGGCTCATGCCCCAGGTGGAAGCCTGGCGGCGCGCGGGGGCGCTGCGCCTGTTCTCCTTCCTGCGCAAGCCGCCGGACTCGCGGCTGCGCTTCCAGGCGGACACGGGCTCGCCGCTGGCCGTGGAGCTGCGCGCGCTGCTGGACGGCCTGCGCGAGGCGGGCTTCGTGCGCGCCTTCCACGTCGCCCCGTACACACCGGAGACCTTCCAGTTCGGCGGGCCGTGGGCCCTGCATCTGGTGCACCGCTGGTTCGACGCGGACTCGGTGGCGTGGTGGCGGTGGGTTTCGTCGTCGTCCCCGCATGGCGGCTCTCCCCGGGCGCTGTGCGCGGCGGTGGGCGAGGCCCTGGTGTCCGCGTGCGTGGGGCCTCGAGAGGAGGTCTGGGACGTCTGGTGCAACCTCGCCCGGCTGCACGGGATGCCGGACGCACGCATCCTCGCGGTGCGCGAGGCGCCTTGCGCGGCACCGGACGCGGAGGCGGGCGTGGCCCACGCGGCACGCCTGTATGGAGACGCGCACCGGGAGCTGGGCGCGGGGCTCGCGCGGCTGGGCCGCACGGGGCGCCTGGCCTGTGGCGAGCGCGCGCTGCTGCCCTTCGTCCTGCTCTTCCACTGGAACCGCTACGGGCTGTCGCTCGACGACCGGGCCGCGCTGCTGGCGCCCATGCTCGCGAAGTACAGCCCCAAACGAGGACTCGTGGGCGTCACGCCCACGCGAGGTGAACCATGAACTTCCTTTCCGAAATGGGCGAGCAGATTGAACGGCGGTGGCTCGTGCACGACTACGCGGAGGACGCCTTCCCGGACATCGTCCAGCAGGCGTTCCGCGACCATGACGCGGACCTGCTGACGGTGGACGTGCCGCAGGTGATGCAATGGCTGTTCGTGCGCAAGAGCCTGCCGGACCAACTCCAGCCCGGCGAGGGCTTCGGGCAGGTGCCGCTCACCGTGTTCCGGAGCCGGCGCTTCGCCATCGACCTCTACCACTGGCTCGACGGCACCACGACGGTGCACCAGCACGGCTTCTGCGGTGCCTTCCGCGTGCTGCAGGGCTCCAGCCTCCACACGGTGTACCGCTGGACCGAGCACCGGAACGTCAACGCGTACTTCGCCCTGGGCCAGCTCGAGCAGCAGCAGTGCGAGCTCTTGCGGCGCGGGGACTCGCACCCCATCGTCGCGGGCAAGGCGTACATCCACTCGCTCTTCCACCTGGACCGGCCGTCGCTGTCCCTGGTGGTGCGCACGGTGCGCAACCCGTCCGCGGAGGCGCAGTACGACTTCAAGCGGCCGGGCATCTGCATCAACCCCCAGGTGGAGGAGCCCACGCTCATCAAGGTATTGCAGGGCGTGGCGGTGCTGGAGCAGCTCGCCCATCCCGAGCGCGACACGCTCATCGGGGACTACCTGGCGGACGCGGACCTGCACTCGGCCTTCCAGGTGCTGCAGCAGGTGGCCCGCGCACGCCAGCGCCTGGACGCACTGGCGCCCCTGCTGGCCCGCTGCCGCCCCGAGCACCAGGGGGCGATGGAGCGCTACGTCCGGCCCGCGCTGGCGAACATGCTCCGCGAAGCGCAGCTCATCGCCCGGCGCCGCACGGTGACCCGGCCGGACCACCGCTTCTTCCTGGGCCTCCTGCTCAACGTGCAGGGACGCACGCCCTTCTTGGCCCTCATCCAGCAGCGCCACCCCGGCGAGGACGCGGCGGCGCTCGCGGCCCGCTGGCTGCGGGAGCTGGCGGGACTCGACGCGGTGGAGGGCCCACGGCACAACGCGCTGGGCCTGCCGTTCGACGACCACGACGTGTCCGTCTTCGAGCGCCTGCTGCGCGGCGACGCCCCCACGGACGATGCGCGCTTCACCGAGGTCGCCCGGGCGCTCCGGAGCTCCTCCCTCTTTGGTCCGGTGGTGGCCTGACATGGAGACATCCCAGGTGTTCGAGACAGCGGACGCACCGCGCACGGGCGCCGACTTCCGGCGGGCGCTGGCCGACGGGCGCAGCGTGTGGGTGGACGGCAAGGCGGTGGACGTGGCGAGCCACCCCCTGTTCGCCTCGGCGGTGGGCGTGGTGGAGCGGCTGCTCGCGCGCCATGCGTCGCCAGAAGCGCGCGAGCTGCTGACGGCGACGGGCCCCGACGGCGTCACCCGGGGCCGCTGGGCCGTGCCTCCGCGCAGCGCGCAGGACCTGCGCCGCGTGGGCCAGGTCTCCACCCTCTTCGCCGAGGAGACGCACGGAATGATGGGCCGGCTGTGGGACACCTCCGGCGGGTGCCTGGCGGGGCTCCTCAACGTCTCGAAGGACGCGGAGGCGCTGCGCCCGGGGACCCAGGCCGTCATCGAGCGCGCGTGGGAGGACATCAGCCGCGGGCTCTTGCTGTGCAATGTGGCCTTCGTGGATCCGCCGCACGGGCGCGGGCTGCCGGCGCACCTGAAGAACACGCTGCGCGTGGTGGAGCGGCGCGCGGACGGCGTGGTGGTGCGCGGCGCCAAGGCGCTGTGCACCGGCGCGGCGTACTCGGACGAGCTGCTGGTGCTGCGCGTGGGCTACGAGCTGCCCAACATCGACGACTCGGCGGTGGTGGGCTTCTTCGTGAAGCCCGCCACTCCGGGCTTGAGGATCCTCTGCCGCCCGGGGCTGGGCGGAGCGCACCGCGAGGGGGACCCGCTGGCGGTGGACGAGGTGGACACCTGGCTTGTCTTCGAGGACGTCTTCATCCCCCACAGGCGGCTGCTGTACGCGGGGGAGAAGGACGTGGCCGCGCTGGTGTGGAAGGCCATGATGACGTGGGACAAGCACGGCTTCGTCCGGCGGCTGCTCACCCGGATGGAGCTGCTCTTCGGCCTGTCCTTCCTCATGTCCAAGGCGCTGGGCGTGGGGCACTACCCGAGCGCGCAGAAGGTGTTCCGCGACGCCGGCCGGCACGCGGCCCTGGTGGCGCGGCTGGTGGCCTTCGCGGAGGCCAGCCCACAGCCGGCCCCGGGCAGCGGCGGCGCCGTGCGGCCGGAGCCGCTGTCCCTCCAGCTCGCGCTCCAGTATGCGCTGGAGCATCTGCCCGAGGTGGCGCGCGCCGTGGAGCTCTTGGGGGGACAGGGCCTGGTGCTCAACCCCTCCCAGGCGGACCTGGGCTCGGAGGAGGTGGGCCGCCACTACGCCGAGTACTTCGGCGGCGACACGGGCGACCCGTCGCACCGCGCGGCGCTGATGGGCGTGGCCGCGGAGCTCTTGGGCTCGCGCTCGGCGCAGCGGCAGCGGCTGCTGGACTACTACGGCACCGGCGGCGACCAGGCCCTCACCCTCCAGCTCACGGAGATGCTGGACGCGGGGCGCGGCGTGCGGCTGGTGCGCCGGCTCCTGGAGCAGCGCGAAGGCGACGGGACGCGGGAGCTGTCGTCATGAGCGCCCCGGCCTGGAAGCGCGTCGAGCCCATCCGCGCGCACCCGCGCACCGCGGAGGACTTCCGCAGTGCGCAGCGCGATGGCCGCCGCGTGTGGATCGCGGGAGCGCGCCTCGCCTCGCCGCTGGACAGTCCCGTGCTGGCCCCCGTGGTGGACACGCTGGGGGCGCTCCTCGCGCTGCATGCCTCCCCGGAGCACTCGGACCTGCTGATGGACCGGGACGACGCGGGGCGGCCCTGCGCGGCGTGGGGCCGGACGCCGCGCACCGCGGAGGACCTCCAGCGGCTGGGGCGCATCTCCACCCTCTTCGCCCACGAGACGCTGGGGATGATGGGGCGGCTGTGGGACGCGTCCGGCAGCTTCGTCAACGCGCTCTACAACGTGCGCACGGACGCGGCCCGCTACCGGCCCGAGGCGGCCGCGGTGCTGGAGGACCTGCACTCGCGCTGCGGACGCGAGCTGCTGCTGGTGGCGCTCGCCGTCATCGAGCCACCGCCGGTGGACGGCCTGCCGCAGGGGCTGCGCATCGTGGACCGCGGGCCGGACGGCATCGTCGTGTCCGGAACCAAGGCCATCAGCACCGGCGCCCCGTACTGCGACGAGCTGCTGCTCTTGAAGAACAGGCCCGGCGCGGACGCGATGCCGCCGGAGGAGACGGTGGGCGTGGTGCTGCCGCCCTCCACGCCGGGCCTGTCCCTCTTCTGCCGCGAAGGACTGGCGCGCGGGCCCCGCGCGGAGCTGGCCCGCTACGACGAAGTGGACGCGCTGGTGGTGCTGGACCGGGTGGAGGTGCCGTGGGAGCGCGTGCTCTACGCGGGCGAGGGCGACGCGGCGCGGGTGCTCCTGGAGGCGGTGGTGGCGTGTGACAAGCACGCGATGGCACGCCGGCTGGTGGCCAAGCTGGAGCTGCTGTGGAGCCTGGGCCAGGCGATGACGCACCTGACAGGCAGCCGCGCCGTGCCGGCGGTGGCGGAGCTGCTGGCCGGGCTCGGCAAGCACCACGCGATGATGTCCACGCTGGTGGAGGCCGCGGAGTCACGACCGGAGCCCGCGCCGGGAGACGGCGGCGCGGTCATTCCCGAGCGGAGGACGCTGCACCTCGCGCTCTCGTACGCGCTCGAACACTTCCCCTCCATCCTGGACACGCTGCGGCTCCTGGGCGGGCAGAGCCTGGTGGTGCGACCGGGCCTGGAGGACCTGGCCGCCCCAGAGGTCGCGGCGCTCCATGCGCGGCACCTCAAGGGCAGTGCGCTGGAGCTCGCCCCGCGCGCGCGGCTGTGGGCGCTCGCGGCCGAGCTGACCGGATCCGAGCTCGCCGGGCGCCAGCGGCTGATGGACTCCTACGCGGTGGGCGGCCGCCACATCCTGGAGCGCGAGCTGGCGCACATGCTGGACCCGTCCGCGGGCATGGCCCGCCTGGAAGCCCGCGTCGGCGCGCGCCTGCGCCCGCCCGCGCCCCCTGCCCCCTCCGAGGAGAACCCATGAAGGTCTACGGACATCCCGCCAGCGGGTGCACCTGGAAGGTGCTGGCCACGTTCCACGAAAAAGGCCACACGCCCGACTTCGAGGTGGTGGACATCACCCGGGGCGCGCACCACACGCCGGAGCACCTGGCGCGCCATCCCTTCGGGCAGGTGCCGGTGCTGGAGGACGGCCGCTTCCGGCTCTACGAGTCGCGGGCCATCATCCGCTACGTCGACGCCGAGCTGAGCGGTCCCGCCCTGACGCCCGCGGACTCGCGGGACCGCGCGCGGATGGAGCAGTGGATCAGCGTGGAATGCTGCAACCTGGTGCCGCCGCTGATGGAGCTGGTGGCGCCGCTGCTGTGGGGACGCGACCCGGGAGCGGAGGCGCTGCGCCGCGCCCGGGCCCGCGTGGAGGCCGCGCTGGACGTGGCCGAGGGGGAGCTCGCGCAAGCACGCTGGTTCGTGGGCGACGCCTTCACGCTCGCGGACCTCTCGTGGCTGCCCTACGTGCAGTACCTCTTCATCGCCGGACAGGGCGCGCTCGTCACGGCGAGGCCCGCCCTGGCCGCGTGGTGGGAGCGGGCGAGCACGCGCCCCTCGTGGCAGCAGGTGATGTCGCGCTCGGGCCGGGGACCGGAGGCGCGTTCATGAAGTGCCTGGACAACGTGGAGCGCCTCCGCGCGCCGTCGCGCGAGGTGCTGTTCGAGCGGTACGTCAGGCCCGGCCGGCCCGTCATCCTCACCGGCCTCTTCGACGGCCAGCCCGTGCGTGGACTGGCCAGCGTGGAGGCGGCGCGCGAGCTGCTGGGGCCCGAGCCCGTGCGGCTGGGGGAGCGGCAGCTCGTGGCGGCCATGCGCGCGCTGGATGCGGCCTCGGCGGGCACGGCCCCCGTCGAGCCGGTTCCTCCCGCGTGCCGCACCGTGGGCGACTACCTGGACCTGCTGCAATCCGAGCCGCGCACCCCGTGGGTGATGAACGAGGTGCCCACCCCGACGTCGCTGCGCGCGCGTATCCAGCTCCCGGAGCACTTCGCGCCGCCGTCCGGGCACCCCGCGCCGGAGCATTACCTGCGCTCGTTCGCGCACCTGCACAACGCGGGCAGCGCCACCGACCTGCACTTCGACTCGGACGGGCGCCAGGTCTTCATGCTCCAGGTGTTCGGGCGCAAGCGCTACATCCTCTTCCCGCCGTCCGCGGGGCCGAAGCTGCACCCCGTGGCCAACTACGGCGCCGCGCTGCTGGCCCGCTTCCCCGAGGAGGAGAAGCTCGCCTTCCTGCGCTTCGCGGGCGCGTGGGACTGCGTGCTGGAGCCGGGCGAGACGCTGCTGATGCCCGCCTTCGTCTGGCACCATGTCGAGTACCTGGACCTGTCCCTGTCGGTGAACTTCCGCCTCGCGGACCACGGCGGGATGGCGCGCTATCTGCTGCGCCACCTGCACTGGGACGTCTACAGCCAGAACGTGACCGCGGCCCTGCTGTACGAGGAGCCCGGCTGCTCGCGCCACGACGCCCTCTTCCAGGAGCTGCGACGCGCGTGCGAGGCCCGCTACGCGTCACCGCTGGAGCGCTACCGGCACATGAGGGCGCTGCTGCGGGACGTGGCGTCGCGGCTGTGTCCCGGCACGGTGGACACCGATTACTTCCTCTCCACCCTGGGACCGCTGGCGCCGTGGGTGCCGCAGCTCTACCGCGTCTACGCGGGCGCGCCGTCGACCGCGGCGCTGACCGAAGCGCTGCCCCCGGACGAAGGCTGGCTTCAGGCCGCGTGAAGAACCACATGACATCCCACAACGACATCCAGGGGAGCGGGGAGCACGGCATGGAGACGCAGACGGTGGCGCGGTACGCGCAGTCGCAGTTGATGGGCCTGGGACGCGCGCTGGCGCTGCCCGAGGCGCGGGTGGCCGCCCTGGGCGAGCTCTTCCACGCGGCGACGGCCACCTGGGGCACGCGCGGGTTGGACGCGCCCGCGCCGTGGTCCGCGGTGGGCGAGGACGGCTCGCCGTACGAGTTCTCCGTGGCGTTCGGGGCGAAGGGCGCGGAGCTGCGGGTGCTGGTGGAGGCCCAGGCCCTGCCCGCTTCGGCGCGCGCGTACTGGGACGCGGGGCTTGCGCTGAGCCGCGAGCTCGAGGGGCGCGCGGGTGCACGGCTCGAGCACCTGGAGCGCCTCGCGGACCTCTTCTCTCCGCCCCAGCCCACCTCCTTCTGTGCGCTGTGGCACGCGCTGCGGCTGCCCGCGACGGGCGTGCCGGACGCGCGCGTCTACCTCAACCCCGCGGCGAAGGGCCCGGAGCACACGCTCGACGTGGTGCGCGAGTCGCTGGAGCGGCTGGGCCTGGGTGCGCGGTGGGAGGACGTGGAGCGGATGCGGGGCGCGCACGGCCGCGTGCCCCTGCTCGCGTTGGATCTCAGCGAGGAGGTCATCTTCAAGGTGTACCTGTCGCGCGACGGACTCACGGTGGAGGACCTGGAAGCGTGGAGCGCGCGCACCTTCGACAGCAGCGCGGGGGATGCCCGGGCGCTCTGCTCCGCCATGCTCCCGACGTCGGGCCCCTACGGGCTCCTGGACATCCGCACCTGCTTCACGATGCGCGGCTCGGAAGGCGGCCGGCCCTCGCGCTGGGTCACGTCCGTCACCGGCGGCGCGGTGGGCCCGGACGCGCTCTTCCGCGAGCGGCTGGTGCGCCTGATGGAGTCCCAGGGCATCCCCGTGGCCCCCTACCTGCGCTGCCTGGAGGTGATGGCGCCGGGAGGGCTGGGCGACGCTCAGGGCCTCCACGCGGGCGTCACGCTTCAGCGCGAGCGGGGTGTGCCCCGCGTCACCGTCTACTTCTCGCCCCGGCTCTACCGCGACCGCCCCCACCTCCCCGAGGCGTGGCGGGCGTGGACACAAGCCGCGTGAGCCCTGGGGCCCCACCCTTCCCCTGAATCCACTTGAGGAGCCTTCCCATGGAATCGCATGAAGCCCAGGCGCTCGCGGAGCGCTTCGACCGCGAGGGATACCTGGTCATCCCCAACGCGCTGACGCCGAAGGAGCTGGAGCCCCTCCGCCAGCGCTACGACGAGCTGATGAGCGCGCACTGGGAGACGGTGAAGCGCACGGATCCGGATCCGCGGCGCGTGTACCTGCCGCGCCTGCTGGAGCGCGACCCTGTCTTCGAGCCGCTGATGGACTGGCCCCGCACGTACCCCATCGCACGCGCCATCCTCGGCCAAGACATCACCCTGGCCTCCGCGGGCGAGGCGGATTACCGGCCGGCGAATTCGGGCGGGTGGATTGGCTGGCACAGCGACACGTCCTGGCTGCCGGGCGTGCCCTATCCCCGGCAGTTCCACTGGGTGCGCTGCGCCTACTTCCTCGAGGACATCACCGAGGACATGGGGCCCTTCACGCTGCTGCCCGGCTCGCACCGCGCCACGCACCCGTGCCCGCCCGAATACACCGGGCCCGACCACCTGCCGCGCACCATCCCCGGGCAGGTGGCCATCACCGGCAAGGCGGGCACGTGCCTCATCAACAACACCGAAATCTGGCACACCAGCACGCCCAACCGAAGCGCGCGCCCGCGCAAGCTGCTGATGGTGCTCTACAAGCACGCGTGGATGCGGCAGTGGGAGGCCGGGCACGACGTCACCCGCGAGTTCGGCGAGCGCCAGACGGACCCGCGCCGCCGCCAGCTCTGCAACGTGGGGCCGTGGCACCGCTACGACGGGAACTGGGACGCCTGAGCCATGGCACGCCATCCCTTGCGCCTGGGGGCGCTCGACTTCGGCTTCACCTCCGCCACCGTGGAGGGCGCGCGGGTGCCCCACCTCACCGTGGAGGCCGCGCGCCACGCGGACGCGCTGGGCTTCTCACGCTACTGGCTGGGCGAGCACCACCATGGGGCAGCCCCCTTCGGACCCAGCCCGGAGACGCTGCTGCCCGCGCTCGCCGCGCGCACCTCGCGCATCCACGTGGGCGTGGGCGCGGTGCTGCTCAACTATTACCGGCCCCTCAAGGTGGCCAGCCACTTCAAGCTGGTGGAGTCGCTCTTCCCCGGTCGCGTGGACCTGGGCATCGGCCGGGGACAGGCCGACAACCCCAGGTCCCACCGCGCGCTCACGGGCAAAGAGCTGGTGCCCGGCAGCCTCGCGGACGAGGGCGTGTACACCGAGCGCCTGGAGGAGCTGATGGCCTTCCTGGGCGACGGCTTCCCGGAGGGGCACGCGCTGCACGGCGCGGCCTGCCCGAAGCTGCCCGCGCCCCAGGTATGGATGTGCGGCGGACGCACGGCCGGCATGCTGGCGGCAAGGGTGGGCGCCGCGTTCTGCCTCTCCCTCTTCCACGGCCCCGTGAGCCCGGACCCCGCGGTGGTGGAGCACTATTTCACCCACTTCCAGCCACGCGCCCCCGGCGACACGCCGAGGGTGATGATCGCGGTGGCGGGCTCCTGCGTGGAGGACGCCGCGGGCGCCGAGCGCGCATATGAGGGCTGGAAGGAGTTCCGTTTCTATCCGCCCACCGTCGTGGGCACGGGCGCGCGGTGGCGCGAGGAAGCGGAGGCGCTGCGTGAGCGTTACGCCGCGGACGAGCTGCTGGTGCTGGACATTGCCCGGCCGCACGAGGACCGGCTCGCCTCCATGTCCCGACTGGCCGAGGCCTTCGGGCTGCAAGGGGTGAGGGACGTGGCGGCCTGAGCGCGCGGCCCGGACTGACCCACGCCCGGGCGCGCCGCGCCTCAGCGCAGTTCCTGGGCGAACTGCCCACGATAGCGCCCCTGGAGCGTCTTCAGCGCCTCCGCCATCCCTGCGGCGCGGTACTGCTCCGCCAGGAGTTGCCACGCTTGCTTGTGCAAGGGCTCCAGCGCCACGACACGCTCCAGGTGGGTACGCGCCTCCTCGCGGGGACCCGACGCCAAGGCCAGCCAGCCCAGGATGAAGTGCGCCTGCACCGCCTCCTCGTGCGCGGCCACGGCCTGCCGACACGCCGCTTTCGCGGGCCCCGACCTGCCAGCGCGCATGTGGCCTTCGCAGTCCAACACGTGCAGCACCGCCGCGCGCGGAAACTCCCGCCTCAGCCAGGCGAGTCGTGCCTGCGCCTTCGTCGCCTGCCCCTTATCGAGGGAATCCTCGACCTCCTTCGCCGCGCGGATGAACTCTCCCTCCCGCTCCACCGCGACACCGCTCAAGGAGACATCCACTGGCAGCGCCTTCCAACGTCGAGCCTGCCGGGCCCAGGTCCTCAGAGGCTCGGTCCGAGAGTCATTGCCCGCCTTCTGGGTGGCCTGCTCCACCCACGTCACCGAGGAGGTCTCCTTGAAGAAGGCCGCGAGGTCTCCCCAGACTTCCGGCGATGTTCCAGGGTTCGCCTCCATCCGTTGCCGCGCCCGCACGAGCTGGCCTTGCGCCTCCAGGTGCTGTCCCTGTTGGAGGGCCAGGGTCGCGAGTGCCAACAAGGGGGCGGGCTCGGAGGGGAACTTCTCGGCGACGGCCTCGCACTTCTCCCGGGTCGCCGGCAGCTTGGGGGCGACACGCGTGTCCAGGTAGCAGGCCAGCCTTTGGACGAGGAAGTCCTCCGGATAGCGTCGCGCAAGGGGCTCCATCTGCTGGGCGGCGACCTCCACGCGTCCCTCCTTCTCGAGCGCGAGGATTGCGTCGAGCCGGCGCCGGTCCTCCGGAGGCAGGGGCGCCTGGGGCTGGTGAACGACCAGCGGCGCCTTGCCCTCGCGGACCTTCGCGAGCCATTCGACGACAGCCTCCTTCTCCGGTCCCTCCCAGTCCGGCGAGGACGTCGAGGCCAGCAGTGCACCCAGCTCGGTCGCCCAGGACTGAGCGGCAGCGTCATCGCGACGGCCCGCCGAGGCATGGCGGAGGCTGGTCTTGAGAAACGCCAGGGACTGCGGTGCGAAGGCCGCCTGATTCGGTGCGTAGCTCGGGAACATCATCCAGTGCGAGCTGCGCACGTGGAATGCCCCCAGCGTGTGCGCCCACTCGTGGAGGAAGACGGACGTCTCCTTGTGCATCTTCCGCTCCTGGTAGAGCGTCTGCCGCTCGTCCTGGGGCAGGTGGATCAACGTCTCCATGATGGCGCGGACCTCCTCCGGGTTTCCCATCTCGCGCAGCACGCAGTGGCGCCCGAACAGCCGGGCCATGCCCAACTCATGCTGCGCGGAGGAGAAGAGCTTGAGCGCGGAGACGAAGCCGACCACCAGGTCCACGTCCTCGCCCGGATCCGTCAACTCCAGCGCGGTCAGTGAACCCTCCAGCTCAACCCTCGACACCTCGATGCGCCCATTCGCGCGTCGACTCAAGCTCGAAGACAACGCCCAGCGGCCCCTGCATCACCGCGCTCGCGCGCTGCAACTGGGACACGACGCTGCTTCGCCAGCGCACCACCTGCTCCCGGTAGTCCGAGTCCGCGTAGACCCGGACCCGAAGCTTCCGGACCGGCCCCGTCGAGGGCTGCGACGAGGACTCCAACTTCGCTGGCGCGAGGGTTCGCGCCTGTTCCCGTGCGTAGTCCACGGGTCGCTTCACACACGACACGCCAAGGACACAGCCCCACACCGCCAGCAGGGCGACACGCGCCGCCAATCCCATGACACGACCTGTGCTCATGGAGGCCTCCCATACGCGAAATGCGGCAGGATGGCACCTGACTCCCAGAGCAGATCACGCCCAGTCCCGAGAACAGCATCGCGCGAGCCATCGATGAGCGCCGACGAAGGTAAGATGAAAGCCCGACTTCAAAGCGTGAAACGGGCGCGCATGCCACATTCAGCAAGTTGACGCAGCCAGTTCTGCGCCGCCTGGCGAGAAGCACCCGCCCTGCGCAACTCGAAGTACAAGTAGGCGAACTCATCCGGCAGCGAGGTCGCGAGAGTTACCGGATCATCGCTCCCCAGCGTCACTCCGATGCGCGAGACGTTCCCGCGTTCTTTCCCAGGAAGGGGCTGGAAGCTGAAAATGGGATGGTGCTCGAGCGACACTTCACCGATCAGCATGTTGCTTGTCGGGTTGGCTTCGATCGTGATTTCCATCGCGGCCAGAGTCTGCCGAAGGAATCGCTGCGCCTGAGTCAGCATCGCGACGTCCGTACGATGCGCCGTGAACAACTCTGGTTGCCGACCCCGAGCGTAGACCGCGAAGTCGGAGAGATGACGAACCGCCAGCTCCCCTGGGGGACCCCATTGCCTGGCCAGTTCATGACTTCGCATGAAAGGGTATCCAATGGCTGACAGGAATTGCGCGTCACACCTGAGCTTACGTGCTTGGCGCAGGTCATCCAGAGTGGCCGCTCCACCGTAGATTTCCATACCAAGCCGCATGGCTTGCTCTTCAATGTGGCGGGGCCGTCCCTTGGGCATGAGCCAGTCGCCCTGCGCAACACGGTCCAGTTCCCAGAGCAGGTCATCCAAATGCTCTTCCTTGGGCTGTGGAACGACAGCGTTGTCGCGACGCCAGACCTGCGGCTCCGTACCCAACGCAAGGGCGTGACCCAGTCTGTCGCCCTTCTGCAGGAGGCGGAACTCGACGGGCTCATGAATATGGCGCAACCCTTCGCTGAGGTGGCGGAACTCCTCGCCTGCGTGGAGCGTCAGCCTCAATGCGTGGAGACTTCCACCACTCTCCTCCGCAATCCGCGCGGATGCCTCGCGAACCCGCCGGAGAAGTGGAACAAACACCCAGGTCGGCACCGCGAGCTCGATATGGCAGACATCCATTCCCCGGAGAACCTGGAGCAGCCGGGGATGCCGCCGCAACGCGGTCTCGATAGCGATGATTTCCTGCTCTCGTGCGTGGAAATAGGACCCGAAGCGGCACCCATGCGCACGCTGGCGAGGGTCCGCGTTCGGCAGCTTGTCCGGGCGAGACGTGTGCGTCTCCTTGATGAAGTGCAGCACGAGCGCTCGGGCTACTGGCTTCTCGGACTGGAAGGTCGTTGTTTCGACCTGACGCGCCAGGTGCCGGATGTCGCCCCAATGTGCGCTGGGCGAGGTGCGGACTTCCAGGGAGGCGAGTCGCGCGCCTCGCGAATCCATTTCCAAGGCGGAGCAGACACGAGTGCGCTCATCCATCCCCTTTCGCAATGGCGAGATGTTACGGAAGTGCGTGGAGAACCAGTCGAGGCCTCCGGTTCCAGGCGCGAGGACCAGATGCCGGTAGGTCAGGTTCCGGATCCGCAAGTATTGCCAGAACAGGGATGCGAACCCCGCGTCCGCTGGGGATGCTTGAAGGTATCGGAGGGAACAGTTGATGAAACGCGTCTCGGGGAGCGAGGGAGAAGACCCTAGCCATTCGCACAGCGGGTCACGTCGTGTCATTGCCTCCAATGGCTCAGCATGGGAACGCTCCGAGTCCCGCCCCTGCAATGTACGGAGGACCCGCCGCGTCTCCGCAAAGTGCACAGGGTGCTTCCCCTGAGACAGCGCACTCATCGCGCGCAAGAGGACTTGAGGACGCCGGGTGCGCTCCGCCAGCGCGGGGAGGAACGAACCCGAATCACGTGCTCGGCCCTGTTCCAGGTGAAAGAGGAATGAGCCGAGCGAGAGTCGAGCGAGAGCCGCAGTGACGAGCCAGCAGAGAAACTCTCGCGTGTCGGCGAATCCCGCGGTTCCCTTGAGGTCGTTGGGGAGGAGTTCCTGGTTGGTGATCCCGGACATGATGTGGGTCCAGAGTCGCTCGAACGGGATGGCCGCGCCGAGGTGGAGATGGGTTTGGGCGATGTCTGTTTCCGCGAAGAATGCATCCAACTCAGGTGCCCCCAGGCTCACACTGTCCGCTGGAGGCACTTGGCCGATTGCCGCGGCATGGGCTGCGATGAGCAGGTCTCCGGGCAGAGACAGGGTGAACCACCGCCATTGGTGCACAGCTTCCGCCAAGGAGAGTCCAGGGGGAACGCGTAGGCACACGCGAGAGCCGCTGAATTCCAGCCTCTCCTGAGCCTGACGCAAAAGGAAGGACTGAAGAGACACGCTGCACTTGCTGGAGTGCGGTGAAGCCCATTCGACATCTTCGAACCAAAGGGCCTCCCTGATCTGGGCCAGAACTTCCAGTGACCCACCTCGCGCCAGGGGCTTGAGGTGGAGACTCAAGTCATCAGCGAGCTTTGAGGACACAGGATGGAGCGCACCAGAGTCCAGGCGTTCAATCCGGAGCAGCCCCAGCCGGAAGGAACTCAAGGACGCAATGGGCCATGCCAGGGCCTCCGCAGCGAGGTAACTGGAATGAACTCCGGGATTCATGATGGATCTGCGGAATCCTTCCCGAACGCCTCATGCCAAGGGTGGTTCTGATGCTTCAGGTCCACAGCCTGGAGGAATAGACGTGGGTTCGTGTTTTTGAGCTGCTCGCCTGAGGTATTGAGACAATATCTGGCCCACTCACGGCGCATCTTCCGAAAACCAGAGGAGAGATCGCCACCGTGGCTTGGCAACGCTAGACCAGGATTTCCTTCAAACTGATTCCGGTCGACTCCCAGGAGGCCGGCGAGCATTGCTCGCGCGTACTCAGGAGCAAGACCGAGTTCTGGGGTCGCGAAGAGTGGAGCGGCCCATCGAGTCCAGCGCGCGAAAAGCAGGGCGGATTCACCCTGGAGTGCCACATCGGCCGAAGGCTGCTTTGAACGAAGTGACAAACCAACATAAAACCAGTGAGACACACCCTGGCTCAGCGCATCAGCCTGAATCTGGGTCTTCATGCTTTGAATCGCGTTCTGACTAACCTGCAAAACTATATCCAGACAGCTCGCATGCAGAAGCTTGGAAAATCTGAAAGAGGAGTCATGCTCCAGAAGTGTCTTGAGGACATCGAAGCTATCGGTCAGGCTTTGTGTTTCAATCTTCCAATCCACAAAAGTCCGCCACCGTGGCGCCGGCCACCCCATTCGGACAAGTTTCCCACCGTAGAGCACCTCTGTGTCCGCATGCGGAATGGGGATGAACGCCTCCGCGTTTGGGGGACTCGAATCAAGAGGGCGGGCATGAGTATCCTGACTGTCAAAGACAACGTCGTGAGCCAGGCTCAGGAACTGCCGCAAAGCATCCGCCGGCTTGGGGGTCGTCACCTGATAGAGGTAAAGGCTCATCCCGGAGGGCTCAAGAGCGACATTCTTCTCGACTCGCGTTTGCAGGATGCCGAATGAATGCAGGCGTTCCCTGAGCTCAGAAGAAAGCCTGACATCTAGCTTTCCACCAGCGTCCGTTGGCGTGATCCATTTCCTCAAACTTCTATTCTCAGGCTCAAACTCATCCACCAACCTATTCCAGAGCCATAGGATTGCGCTGTGGGTCCGAGACCCCATTTCGCGAATCCGCTCCAGGGCCTCGCGACTTTGAGCGACGAAGCTGGGAGTGACGGGGATTCTGAGATCCAGAGCGTCCGCGTAGTCCCTAACATTTCTTATGTTTGAATTCGTACGCCTGCGACCATCGACAGACAGACTGGAAAGCTCGTTGCCAAGAAGCTTTTGGATAGACATGTCCTTGGTCGCGTCCCGCATTTCCAGGAGTCGCGCCCAGCCATGAGAAGGAAAGGCCGCATCGATCTCAAACCTGACCTCATGGGAGGACTTATATTGACGGTCGATGCGCGAGAGTTGGGCTTGTCGCTCGTCGCGAGCGGCCTGGATGGCGTCTTGCTTCAAAGGTGCCGGTTCGTGCTCGATCCGAGTAAGCCACGCCTCAAGCAATGCATTCGCGGACTTGGGAAACATTCCCGACTCTGGAACTGTAAGCAAAATTGCCCGCCCCAGCAACCACTGGTAAAGGCGCTCCTCGCGATCAGTGCGTCTGGGGGATTGATGTAGATGCGAGGTCGCATCCACAAGATCCGCTGCGATAGCGCTCCAGTCCTGGATGTTTTCGGACGGCGGTGGGGCTTTGGCTTGCTTAATCTCCGCTGTGCTCAAGACGGACCACAGGAACGCGTAAGCCATGGAGTCAACCCGTTGCTCCCTGGACTCGCTCCTGCGCTTCAATGCCGCGTTCCAGTGCTTGTCGAAGATGGCGAAGTCGAGCACGGTCCTGAAATCGGGAAGAAGCCAGGTCGTGAACGTGGCAGATGAAGCAGGCTGCCCCGGTTGCAGAAAGGTGTCGGCGATGATTCGGTTTTCCTCAAAAACGGCCGGCCTGCTTGCGATCAATGCATGCTCATGTCCACGAGGCATGATCGATGATTGACCAAAACTTTCGCCCCAATCCTTGAGCCAGATGTCCACGATCATGAGCAGCGCGGCATTGAGCCGGGGTGGCAGCTTGTTGGACTGCCCGAGAAAGGGAAGAACGCATTCAAAGCCTGCGGCCTCCATGAATTCGAGAGAATGCTTCGATTCCTTGATCTGGAGTTGTACAGCCTTGCTCGGGCGACGCTGGATCCGCCAATCCGTATTTCGGATCTGAAGGTGTCCATCCTCCAGGCCCACGAGCGATTCCAACCATAGCGCGTGCTCCGTGAGGAGCCGGTAGCGCTCCGTCACCAAGGCCTCGTGCCACATTTCATGCGCAAGCGTAGCAATCCCCTCCTGCTCGGCTCGGTGCGGATTCCAGCGTTGGCGCAGGCTCTGGAGACCACGAAGGCGATCTGGCAGCGCAAGGTGAACGTAAGGATTGTGCTCGAAATAGTCGCGAAGAGTTGAGAAGCTGGATGGCCAGGCTTTGGTGGACAATCGTGCGTCAAACACATCCGAGAGGAATCGAAGACGCTCCGCTGGCAGCAACGTGTTCAACGCGAACCGCTGGCGCGCAGGCAGAACCTTGTCGTAGGTCTGGAGGGCCAGATCGTTAGCGGTCGGCTCTCGGTCCTCAAGAATGGACCGTTCCAAATCCGTAGTGGAACTTCCTCCCAGTTGAGCACGGAAGACACCCAGGAAGTGGAGCGTCAAGGTCTTCAGGAAGAGGTCGGAGTGACCGGTCAGCAGGAAGACGACCCTGGGGTGCCACAAGGTCCGTAATAGTTCCAACAGCTCCACGCAGCGCCGGGGATTCATGTCCGCGTCATCGATGGGGATGACGATGCGAGCATTCGGTCTGGTGTGGGGACGCGCTTCGCTCACGGCATTGACCACTTCGTCAACGAAAGCCCGCCAATGCGTGACTATGGAGCTGCGCGCAAGCTCAGCCTCCTCAAGTTCCACGGCAAGAGACTCGGGATCAATCTTCCCGCGATCCATTCCTGAGTCATGCCATCCTGCTGCCGCGTCGTTGAGGAGCTTGCGCCAGGCTCGCCTCCATGGCGCCTCGTGCTCACTGGCGGGAGTCCAAAGAGCCTTCTTTGCAATACTTTCTTTTGTGACGTTCTGGTGAGCTTCAGCGCTTTGGGCAAGCGTCACGAGGCGCCCAGCGATCCAGGTTCTCAAGGACGTAGAAGGAGGAATGGGCTGGAGGTCCAATACCGCTACTGGAATCAGGCACCCATTTATCTTCTTCAATTCAGGCTGAAGGTCATTCCAGTCAGACGATGCGAGATCTGGGCTCTCCTCGAATAGTTTTTTCCATAGGTCGAGCATCGAGAGCATGACGCTCGTTTTTCCGCTACCGCGTCCTCCGTCGATAAGCAGGACGTTTGAATGGCGGCCCTGATCGAGGCTCCAGCCCAGAAGAGATTCATTTCCAGACGGCCCAGGCTCGGGAGACTCCGAAAGATAGTCGACAAGCCAAGCGTGGATGCTTCTTGCTACTTTGCGCTGGTCATCGGTGAGCCGTGCCCAGGTAAATGGCATGGCTTCAGGCCTCAGGTTGCTCCCGCTTCGCGTTGCTCCTGAATCGTTCTCCATTCGGGCACGATATCAGCCCGCCGTCCCCGCTACGGAGAGGAACCTCATCAGCCTGGACCGACCGCGCTCTATACGGCGGGCCCGGCGAGCGTGAACGGATCGGGGACGACGACGCGGATCGCCGCGGCGAGCTCGGGCTCGAGTTGCGACCGCTGGGTGTCCTCCATCCACTGCGAGGCGGCGCGCAGCCGCTGGTAGAGGTGAATGAAGTAGAACGGTGACCGACCATTGACGTTCATGCCGGGGAGGCGGCGACTCATCGTGTGGGCCTCGTCCCGCATGGGCTCGAAGAACGACATCTCGGTCGCCAGCTTGATGCACATCTCCACTTCGCGTCGGGGATGCACCGCGGCGAGCAGGAACAGCATCGCTACCGGATCGTCGCTCGCCAGCCAAGCGGCCACGACCGTCATGGGATCGACGCCGAGGTCCTGCGGCGATGCCCAGTCGCGGGCGCGGCCGGACACCTCGGCCATCAGGTCGGTGAGCGTGCGCCGTGTCGTCATGCGACGATGGTACGGCCCGGCGCGCGTTGAGTGCATCCCTCCGCCGTGCGCCACTCCCGCGGTTCGCCCGCCGGTGCGTATTGGCCTGCAGGGAGAATCCTCCCCCAAGAACGCCCGCCAAGCAGGCGCCCACTCAATTCGTCAGGGGCGCAGCGCGCCCTTCAGTGCTAGTCCATACCGCCATGTCCGGCGACTCACCCGTCCCCTCCCCCGGCGGCTTGCCCACCC